>DASVEC010000283.1:0-4215 GCA_036380755.1 Iamia sp.
CGGCCCACGTGGTGCCGGCCGCCAGCGTCGTGACCGAGAGGTCGCCGCCGCGGAGCAGCGTGTCGATGGCCGTGGGGAGCGGCAGCTCGGCGTCGGGGTCGTCGGCGTGGGCGGCCTGGAAGGCGGCCACGGCCTCGCCCAGGGCGGGACCGACGTCGGCCGGCAGGCCCCAGAGGTTCATCGAGACGGGTGCATCGAGGTCGAGGCCGCTCTCGACGGTGACGCCGTGGTGCTCCTCCATCCCGGCGAGCGTGCCGTCGGGCCGGAGCTGGCAGACGGCTCGGCTCACCGCGCCCTGGGGGGAGAGCGTGGCGGCGAGCGGCCAGGTCACCAGCGCGCCCCGGCCCGGCCCCGAAGCGGAGGAGCGCATCCAGCGGACGAGGGCGGCGACCGCGTCGGCGCCGTAGTGGTCGTCGGCGTTGGCCACGACGGCCGGCCCCGGCACCGCCTCCAGGGCGAGGGCGACGGCCTCGGAGGCGCCCCACGGCCGGGTCCTGGGCGCGACCGGACCGGGTTGCTCGACCACCGTCAGCGGGCGGGCCGAGCGGCGCTCCAGGTGGCCGACCACCTCGGCCCGGATCTCGGGCCGGACGACCACGACGACCCGGTCGATCCCGGCCTCGGTGGCGTCCCGGATCGTGTGGTCGACCAGGGCCTCGTCGGTGGGCCCGACCGGCGTGACCTGCTTCAACGCACCGAACCGGCGGCCCATGCCAGCAGCCAGCACGACCAGCGAGATCTCGTCCGTCACGAGGGGCGACGCTACCGCTCGCGATGGCAGGAACCTGGTTGGAGACCACCACCGAGGGCCTTGTAGAGTCTCCAGACCACCCCTCGGGCCAGCGACGTCCCGGTACCCGATCCACACCGCCCGTCGATCTCGATGGAAGGGACGCATGCGAGCCACCCCGGGCCCCCAGGGCCTCTACGACCCCGCGAACGAGCACGATGCCTGCGGTGTCGCCTTCGTCGTCGACATGCACGGCCGGGCCAGCCGCGACATCGTCGACAAGGGCCTGCTCTCGCTCTGCCACCTGGAGCACCGCGGTGCGTCCGGGGCCGAGGTCAACACCGGCGACGGGGCCGGCATCGTCCTCCAGATCCCGGATCGCTTCCTGCGCGAGGTCGTCGACTTCGCCCTCCCGCCGGCCGGCTCGTACGCCACCGGCATCGGCTTCCTGCCCGCGGCGGCCGAGGACGCCACCGCCGCGGCCGAGTCGGTCGAGAAGATCATGGCCAGCGAGGGCCTCGAGGTCCTGGGCTGGCGCGACGTCCCCGTCGACCCGTCGATGCTCGGCACCATGGCCCGCGACGTGATGCCGACCTTCCGGCAGCTCTTCGTGACCGGCGCCGACGCCGACCTGTCCGGCCTGGCCCTCGAGCGGCGGGCCTTCATCGCCCGCAAGCGGACCGAGCACGAGCTCCGGCACCCCGTGTACTTCCCGAGCCTCAGCTGCCGGACCCTCAACTACAAGGGCATGCTCACCACCGGCCAGCTCGACGAGTTCTACGCCGACCTGCGCGACCCCCGCCTCGAGAGCGCGGTGGCCCTGGTCCACAGCCGCTTCAGCACCAACACGTTCCCGGCCTGGCCCCTGGCCCACCCGTACCGCTACATCGCCCACAACGGCGAGATCAACACGGTGAAGGGCAACCGCAACTGGATGCGGGCCCGCGAGGCCCTGTTGGCCAGCGACGTCTTCTCCGGTCCCGACGGGGCCTCCGAGCTCGACCGCGCCTTCCCGATCTGCGACCCCGAGCAGAGCGACTCGGGCAGCTTCGACGAGGTCCTGGAGCTGCTCCACCTCGCCGGCCGGCCCCTGCACCACGCCGTGCTGATGATGATCCCGGAGGCGTGGGAGAACAACGCCGACATGGACCCGGCCCGGCGGGCCTTCTACCAGTTCCACTCCTCGCTGATGGAGCCGTGGGACGGCCCCGCCTCGGTGGCCTTCACCGACGGCTCGGTCATCGGCGCCGTGCTCGACCGCAACGGCCTCCGGCCCTCCCGCTACTGGGTCACCACCGACGGGCTGGTGGTCATGGCGTCCGAGGTCGGCGTGCTCGACATCGACCCGGCCACGATCGTCCAGCGGGGCCGGCTCCAGCCCGGGCGCATGTTCCTGGTCGACACCACGCAGGGCCGGATCATCGCCGACGAGGAGATCAAGTCGACCCTCGCCGCCGAGCACCCCTACGACGAGTGGCTGCACGCCGGCCTGGTGCCTCTCGACGAGCTGCCCGACCGGCCCCACATCCGGTACCCGCACGCCGACGTCGTCCGCCGCCAGGTCACCTTCGGCTACACCACCGAGGACCTCAAGATCCTGATGGCCCCCATGGCCAAGACCGGGGGCGAGGCCCTGGGCTCGATGGGCACCGACACCCCCGTGGCGGTCCTGTCCGAGCGGCCCCGGCTGCTGTTCGACTACTTCACCCAGCTCTTCGCCCAGGTGACCAACCCGCCCCTCGACGCCATCCGCGAGGAGCTGGTCACCAGCCTCCTGGGCGTGCTCGGGCCCGAGGGCAACCTGCTCGACCCCTCGGCGGCGTCGTGCCGTCAGATCCTCGTGCAGCGGCCGGTCATCGACAACGACCAGCTGGCCAAGCTCGTCCACATCAACGACGAGGGCGACATGCCCGGGCTGCGCTCGATCGTCATCAGCGGCCTCTACCCGGTCGCCGAGGGCGGCGAGGGGCTGCGGGTCGCCATGGAGAAGGTCCGGGCCGAGGCCTCGGCGGCCATCGCCGACGGCGCCCGCATCATCATCCTCTCCGACCGCGGCGTCACCCGCGACCTGGCCCCGATCCCGTCGCTCCTCCTCACCAGCGGCATCCACCACCACCTCGTCCGGGAGAAGACCCGCACCCAGGTCGGCCTGGTGGTCGAGGCCGGTGACGCCCGCGAGGTGCACCACATGTGTCTCCTCCTGGGCTACGGCGCCTCGGCCATCAACCCGTACATGGCCTTCGAGACCCTCGAGGACATGTGTGCCCGCGGCGCCCTCGACGGCACCGGTCTCGACGACGCGGTGGCCAACTACATCAAGGGCGCCAGCAAGGGCGTCCTCAAGGTGATGTCCAAGATGGGCATCTCCACCGTCGCCTCCTACACCGGCGCCCAGGTCTTCGAGGCCATCGGGCTCGGTCAGGATCTGGTCGACGAGTACTTCACCCTCACCTCCAGCCGGCTCGGTGGCATCGGCCTCGACGTCGTGGCGGCCGAGGTCGCGGCCCGGCACGCCGTGGCCCACTCGGCCCGGCCCAGCGAGCGGGCCCACCGCGAGCTCGACAGCGGCGGCGAGTACCAGTGGCGGCGCGAGGGCGAGCACCACCTGTTCAACCCGCAGACCGTCTTCAAGCTCCAGCATGCGTCCCGCTCCAAGCGCTACGACGTGTTCAAGGAGTACTCGCAGATGGTCGACGACCAGGCCAAGCGCCTGGCGACGCTGCGGGGCCTGTTCGAGCTGAAGACCGAGGGCCGCACCCCCATCCCCATCGAGGAGGTCGAGCCCCGCTCGGAGATCATCAAGCGCTTCTCGACCGGTGCCATGAGCTACGGCTCGATCTCCGGCGAGGCCCACGAGACCCTCGCCATCGCCATGAACCGGATCGGCGGCAAGTCGAACACCGGCGAGGGCGGCGAGGACCCCGAGCGGTACCACCCGCTGCCGGACGGGTCGCCGAACCCCCGGCGCTCGGCCATCAAGCAGGTCGCCTCGGGCCGCTTCGGCGTGACCTCGGAGTACCTGACCAACTCCGACGACATCCAGATCAAGATGGCCCAGGGCGCCAAGCCCGGCGAGGGCGGCCAGCTGCCCGGCTTCAAGATCTACCCGTGGATCGCGGCGACCCGGGGCTCCACGCCGGGCGTGGGCCTGATCAGCCCGCCGCCGCACCACGACATCTACTCGATCGAGGATCTGGCCCAGCTGATCCACGACCTCAAGAACGCCAACCCCGAGGCCCGCATCCACGTGAAGCTGGTGTCCGAGGTCGGCGTCGGCACCGTCGCCGCGGGTGTGTCCAAGGCCCACGCCGACGTGGTGCTCATCTCCGGGCACGACGGCGGCACCGGCGCCAGCCCGCTGACGTCGCTCAAGCACGCCGGCGGCCCGTGGGAGCTCGGCCTCGCCGAGACCCAGCAGACGCTGCTGCTGAACGGCCTCCGCGACCGCATCGTCGTCCAGGTCGACGGCCAGCTGAAGACCGGCC
>DASVEC010000284.1:0-20313 GCA_036380755.1 Iamia sp.
CGCCAGGGCGTAGAGGTAGGGCCGAGCCGGCCAGAGTCCGAGCGGCACCTCCTCGAGGGCGCGCCGCAGCCCGTCGCGCGCCGCGTCCTCGTCCTCGCGCTGGAGGGCGACCAGGGCGTCGCCCACCGTGACCAGCAGGCGGACGTGTGCACCGACCAGGTCGGTCACGGCCCGGGCCCGGTCGAGCAGGGCCTCGGCGTCGTCGGTCCGTCCCACCGCCAGGGCGGCCAGGGCGACCAGGCCGCGGATCGACACCTGCTCGTGCTGGACACCGGCCCGGCCGGCCACGCCGGGGAGCGACCCGGCGACGGCCCACGCCAGGTCGGGCGGGATCTCGCCCCGCAGCCAGATCGCCTGGGCGGCGAAGAGGTCGACCGAGCCGGGGCTGAACAGGTCCTCGATCGCCGCCGGCACGGCCTCGGGCCGACCGAGGTCGACCAGGCGGACCGTCATCGTCTCGCGGCGCTGCTCGGGATCGGCATCGTCGAGATCGTCCAGGGCGGCGAGGGCGGCGGTGATGTCGCCCCGGCGCTGGGCCAGGACCGAGCGGACGAAGGCCGGGGTCGACCGGGCCAGCGGGACGCCCCGGGCGGCGAGCTCGTCGTGCCGGGCCTCGACCACCAGCCGGTCGTGGTCGTCGAGATAGCGGAGCTGGACGATCCGCCACGTGCACAGGGCCTCGACCTCGTCGTCGCCCTCGGCGCGGGCTCGCGCCTCGGCCTCGACGAAGAGCTGCTCGGCCCGGGCGTTGTCGCCCTCCCACTGGCGGGCGGCGTCCAGGAAGGCGCCGATCGGCGCGGCTCGCAGATCGGGCGGCAGGCGGTCGGCGAGGGCGACGACGTCGGGCACCGAGATGCGGCGGATCGGCCGGGTGAGGAACCGGCAGATGGCCCGGTGGAGGGTGGCCCGATCGCCGGCCAGGGCCGCGGCCTCGATCGCCCGGCGGTCGGCGCCCGCGGCCAGCAGCCGCACCCCGGCCGCGGCCAGGGCGGCGCTCCGCTCGGCGGCGTCGACCCGCCCGTCGAGCACGGCGGCGAGCAGGCCGTGCAGCCGGTAGGCCCCCTGGCCGTCGGCCTGCACCAGCGGCACGCCGCGGACCACGTCGGCCGCCGTCCACCCCGAGCCCGGGGCGAGCGCCTCGACCAGGACGTCGTCGAGGGCGTCGAGCCCGGCGGCGAGGGCGAGGAGCCGGACCTGCTCGTCGGGGAGGGCGGCCAGCACCTCGTCGCCCACGAAGGCGGCCGACGCCGTCGACCCGGCCGCCGACTGGAGGACGGCCAGCGCCGGCCACGGGGGCAGCTTCTCGGCGAGGGCGGGATCGACGCCGCGGGCAGTGCCGAAGGCCCCGAGCTCGTCGGGGGTGAAGGCCAGCGCCGCCTCGTCGATCACGACGGCTTCGTCGGCGGCGAGGAGACGGGAGGTGGGCAGCGGCGGCTCGGTCCGGCCCGCCACCACGAGATGGCCGTTGGCCGGCAGCAGGTCGAGCAGCTCGCGCACCACCGCCCAGGCGCCGTCGGCGTCCCCGAGCACGTGGGCGTCGTCGATGACGAAGGCCACCGAGGTGGGGGCCCGGGACCACACCTCCTCCACCAGGTCGTCGACGGTGGTGGAGCGGCCGCTGTCGGCGCTCAGGAGCGAGCGGGTCAGCCCGGCCAGGAGGTGCCCGGGGTCGCGGTCGGCGGGGGTGACGCGCAGCCAGACGTCGGTGCCGGCCTGCTCCATGTGGTTCTCGGCCACGGCCTGGGCGAGGAGCGTGGTCTTGCCGAAGCCGGCGCCGGCGGCCACCACGGTGAGCCGGCGCTCGAAGCGGCCGCGGAGGGCGGCGACCAGCCGGCCCCGCACCACCAGCCCGGCGCCCAGCTCCGGGGGGTCGTGGCGGAAGGCGGCACGAGACGGCCGCGCACCCGACACGGTCATCGCGGCAGCGTAGGACCTCCTGTCAGCTCCCGCTGGCGGCGGTGCGCGGGCCGCTCACCGCGAGGAGGTAGCCCCGGCTCCGCACCGTGTGGATGGTGAGGTGCAGCGGGGCGAGGCGCCGCCGGAGACGGAGCACGTGGACGTCGAGGGCGTTGCGGCCGGGGGCGCCGTCGGGCCAGCCGGCGGTGGCCAGGGCGTCGCGGGTGACCACCGTGCCGAGCCGGTCGAGGAGGGCCCGCGCCAGCCGGTGCTCGACGGGCGGGAGGGCGACCCACTCGTCGCCGACGCGGAAGAGGCCGTCGTCGTCGAGGACGGGGCGGGCCCCGGGCCGGGAGCCCCGTTCGTTGGCGACCCGGTGGGCCAGCCAGCGCACCCGGGCCCGCAGGTCGGCCTCGGCCACCGGGATGCGGACCCAGTCCTCGAGCTCGTCGCCCGGTTCGGGGGCGGGCGTCGTGGGGTTGAGGAGCAGCATCCGGGGCCGGCCCTCGCTCCGCAGCGCCGCTCGCGTGGCCTCTTGCTCGGGCCACCGCACCAGCGTGATCTCGGGCCGTCCACCGTTGGACTGCTCGTCGTCCATGCCCGCCGACCGTAGAGAGACGACGTTTCTCGGTTGTTACACGCGAATGAACCGCCGCCACGACATGGCCCCCGAGCGCGATCAAGGACGGAGGACGTGCAGCCCGGCGCAGCCGCTGGGGGTCTGGGGGGTCTCCCCCCAGACGAAGCCGATCGTCGCCGAGGAACGAGGCGTCGTCGGCTGGGAAGACCTTCAGCGCCGAGCGCAGCGAGGCACGATCAGTTCGAGGAACGGAGTGAGCGCCAGCGAACGAGTGACGAGAGGACCTAGGAGAACATCTTCGAATCGAGTTCCCTGATCCTGCCGGCGAGGGCGGCCATGACCTTGCGGGAGAGGGTGGGGACGTCCTCGAGCACGGCGGCGAACTGGCGGGCGCCGAGGACGAAGAGGGTCATGTCGTCGTCGGCCACGACGGTGGCGGTGCGGGGCCCGTGGTCGAGCAGGGCCAGCTCGCCGACGCAGTCGCCGGGGCCGAGGGTGGCGACCTTGCGGTTGCCCCGCTTCACCGTGGCGGCGCCGTCGACGATGACGTAGGCCTCGCGGCCGGCGTCGCCCTGGGTCGTCAGCACGTGACCGGCCTTCACCTTGAGCTCGTCGCCGGCCTTGGCCACCTTCCCCAGCTCGCGCTTGGAGCAGGCCGAGAACAGCGGCACGGAGGCGAGGTGGTCGAGGTAGGTCTCACGGCGGGCCATGGGCCGGGAGCATAGGAGTGACCGCCGCTCCGTGCTGAGGGATCGAGGGCGTGGACCGTCAGGTGCCGTCGACCTCCAGCAGGTAGCCGACTCCGCGCACCGTGTGGATGGTGATGCCCATGCCCTCGGTGCGGCGGCGCAGGCCCCGCACCCGCCCGTCGACGGCGCGGCCGTCCCGGTCACCCGACGGCCACGCCGCCCGGTGCAGGTCCTCGCGGCGCACGACCCGGTTGGTCCGGTCGAGCAGGGCGCCGAGGATGGCGGCCTCGAGCGGTGGGATCACCACGATGCGCCCGCCGGACGCATGCAGGACGCCGTCGGCGTCGAGCACGGGACGGGCCGTCCGGTCGGGGTCGGCGGTCGGCGAGCGCGCCAGCCGAGCGGCCCGGGACGCCGTCTCGACCTCTCCTGCCCCCTCGCGGATCCAGTCCTCGCGGTCGTCCCAGACGAGGGGTGGAGGGTCGTCGTCGGCCACCACCAGGAGGCGGGGCAGGCCGGCTTCGGCCAGGGCGTGGCGGGCGTCGGCCTCGTCGGGCCAGCGCAGGATGGCGACGGGATCGTCGCGGTCGGGGCCGCGTGCGGCGCTCATGGCAGTCCTCTCCGCGCGCCGCCGATCGGGCGCGCCGTCATGACCCCGCGCCCGGCGGGCGCGGCAAGGGGGTCAGGCGGCGAGAGGGGGAGCGCGGCTCCTCAGCCCACCCAGCACGAGATGCAGGCGGAGGGCGTGGTCGTCGGCCGCGGGGCGGGTCGAGGGCCGACGGGCCGCGACCACCGCCGCGGCGGCGAGGAGTGCCGGGATGACGATGGCGGCGGGGGAGAGGCGCCGATCGCCGGTGTGACCGGCGGTGACCACCGCGCCGGTCGGGGTGACCTGGAGCATCGGCCGCAGCGCGGGCAGGACCGACGACACGCCGATCGAGTCGCGGCACCCGAGCGGGAACCACAGGATCGCGGTCACCACCAGCAGCAGGTGGAGGATCAGGAACGGGCCGCGCTCGATCCGCAGGCGGGCCGGACGACGGAGGGTCGAGGGCCGGTTCATGGGCCGCTGCCCCGCGACGGCACGGTGAGGACGAACCCCCGGCCCCGGACGGCGTGGATGGCCAGCCCGTGGGGCACCAGGCGCCGGCGCAGGACGAAGATGCGGCTGTCGAGCGAGCGCCGCACGTGGGGCACACCGGCCCAGGCCGCCTCGTGCAGCTCCTCGCGGGTGCAGAGCCGTTCCGGCGGGTCGGCGAGCAGCCGCAGGATGGCCGCCTCGGCGGGCGGCAGGGGGAGGAGGTGGCCGGCGATCCACGCCATCCCATCTTCGCCCACGGCGATGGCGCCCGGGGCCAGGGCGGTCCGTGCGCCCCGCCCGGCGAGGTCCCGCAGGCGGGAGAACAGGTCGCGCTCGTCGGCCGGGAGCCAGATCCAGTCCTCGAGGTCGTCCACCGGAGCGGGCGGCACCTGGCCGGCCTCCAGCACCAGCAGGCGCGGCACACCGGCCCGGCAGAGCGCGTCCCGGCGCTCGGCGTCGGCCGGCCACTGGAGGATCTCCGCCCCCGGCGAGGGGACCGGCGGAGGGGCGGCGCGACGGTCGGTCACGGCGGCCGAACCTACGGCGGACACGTTTCGCCCTCGCGCCGCCCGTGTGAACGATCGAGGACGTCGATCTTTCGCCAACCTGACCACGGCGGTCACCGGTCTGGAGGGGCCGCAAGGCCAAACCTGGCTGACCAGGCGGAAACGAGACGGAACCGCCAGCGTCACGCGGTGGTCAACGCAAGGAAACGTTCACGAAACACATCGTCCTTACGGTCGCCCCGTTCCCGGGCGCCGTGCGCCCCTGACAAACGAAGGGTGACGCTCGATGAGCGAGGAAGAGCTGCTCGCAGCAGCTGCACAAGACGGCAACCTGGCGTGGATCTTGGTGTCCGCCGCGCTGGTGCTGTTCATGACCCCAGGGCTGGCCTTCTTCTACGGAGGCATGGACCGGTCCCGGAACGTCCTGAACATGCTGATGATGAACTTCTGGTGCCTGCTGATCATCCCCGTGGTCTGGGTGCTGTTCGGCTACTCCCTGGCCCAGACCCCGTTCGAGAACGACTTCATCGGGAACTTCGACAACGCCTTCCTGAAGAACCTGGACCTCAGCGACGGCGGGACGACGCTGGCGGTGCTGGCGTTCCTCGGGATGTTCGCGGTCATCACCCCGGCGCTGATCTCCGGCGCCGTGGCCGACCGGATGAAGTTCTCGGCCTGGGCGATCTTCGCCCCGGTCTGGCTGATCCTGGTCTTCGTCCCCGTGTTCAAGTGGGTGTACGGCGGCTGGTTCTCCCAGGGCGTCATCTCCGACGAGGGCGGGTCGATCGACTTCGCCGGCGGCACCGCGATCCACGTCAACGCCGGCATCGCCGCCCTGGCCTGCGTCCTGGTCCTCGGCAAGCGCAAGGGCTGGCCGTCCGAGGGGCACCCGCCCCACTCCATGCCGCTCGTCATGTTGGGCACCGGCATCCTGTGGTTCGGCTGGTTCGGCTTCAACGCCGGCTCCGCCCTCGCCGCCAACGGCCAGGCCGTCCAGGCCTTCCTCAACACCTTCCTGGCCGCCGCGGCCGCCGGGCTGGCGTGGGCCGTCGTCGAGCGGATCCGGGACGGTCACTTCACCAACCTCGGTGCGGCCTCGGGCATCGTCGCCGGCCTGGTGGCGATCACGCCCTGCGCCGGCTTCGTGGCCGGCATGGCCCCGATCTACATCGGCCTCATCGCCGGTGTGGTCTGCTGCTTCGCCGTCGGGATCAAGACCAAGCTGGGCTATGACGACGCCCTCGACGTCGTCGGCGTCCACTTCGTCGGCGGCCTCACCGGCTCGCTCCTGCTCGGCCTCTTCGCCGATCCGGCCTACTTCGAGGGTGCCTTCCTCGAGGGCCTCTTCCTCGGTGGCGGCGCCGACCTGCTGATCGAGCAGGTCATCGCCAACGTCGTCACGATCGTCTACTCGTTCGTGGTGACCGGCCTGATCATGTTGGCCCTCAAGGCCACCATCGGTGTGCGAGTGTCGGAGGAGGTCGAGGACGCTGGTCTCGACCTGGCCGAGCACAGCGAGACCGCCTACCACGACAGCCCCGGCTACCAGGTCTCGGACACGGGGACCGCTTCGGCGGCTCCTGCTCCGAGCGCCACGGTCTGAGCGGGAGAGAAGGAACCATGAGACTCGTCACCGCCATCATCAAGCCCTTCAAGCTCGACGACGTGAAGACGGCCCTGAAGGAGGCCGGGGTCGTCGGGATCACCGTCACGGAGGTCAAGGGGTTCGGTCGCCAAGGCGGCCACACCGAGACCTACCGGGGCACCGAGTACCAGATCGACTTCGTCCCCAAGGTCAAGCTCGAGGTCGTCATCGACGACGTCGACATGGATCGGGTCGTCGACGTCATCGTCAAGTCGGCCGGCACCGGCAAGATCGGCGACGGCAAGGTCTGGGTCAGCCCCGTCGAGGCCGTCGTCCGGATCCGCACGGGCGAGCAGGGGGTCGACGCCATCTGACCCACGCCTCAAACGAGGTGAGCCGCGCACGGTGCCCCCGGGTCCGCCCGGGGGCACCGTCGCGTCATCGGCACGAAACATGGGCTTCGTACGTTGCCGCCGTGCTCCACCTCGTCACCGCCATCATCCGACCGTCGCGCCTCGACGACGTGCGCGATGCCCTCGAGGGGATGGGCCTCACCGTCACCGAGGTCCACGGGTTCAGCCGCCAGGGCGGCCACCTCGAGGCCTATCGGGGCTCCGAGTACCAGATCGAGCTCGTGCCCAAGATCAAGGTGGAGCTCGTCGTGGAGGCCGTCGACGTCGATCGTCTGCTCGACGCGGTCACCGGCGCCGCCCGCAGCGGCAAGCTGGGCGACGGCAAGATCTGGACCTCCCCCGTCGTGCAGGTCGTGCGGGTGCGCACCGGCGAGGACGGTCCCGTCGCCCTGTAGCGGTCACCGAACGAGACACGGGGACGGAAACGTGGCCTCACCCTGACGGCACGAAGTCGACCGTTCTCGTTCACACCAGCCGCACAGAGGCGAAACACCCCCTCCTTACGTTCCGCACCGGTCGTCATGAGACGGCCTCGAAGGGAGAGACCCATGACCAGGGAGGTGTGCCGATGAAGCTGCTCACGGCCAGAACCAAGAAGCGAAAGACGCTCTTCGCAGCCAAGGTCGCCGTCTTCGTCGCCGCCGGTGTGGCGGCGCTGTCGATCGGTGCACCGGCGGGGGCCCAGGAGGCCGATCCGACCACCGTCCTCGGGCAGCAGGTCAACCTGCTCTGGATCATCCTCGGCGCCATCCTGGTGGTGTTCATGCAGGCCGGGTTCGCCCTGGTCGAGACCGGGTTCACCCGCGCCAAGCACGCCGCTCACGTGGTGAGCACGAACTTCGCCATCTTCGGCCTCGGGTTCGTCGGCTTCATGCTGATCGGGTTCCCGCTGGCCTTCGGCGGATTCACCTACGACCTGCCCGGCTTCGACTGGGGCTACGGCGGCAACCCGATCGGGGACTCCCTGATCGGCAGCGGCAGCTGGACGTTCCTGTGGTCGGGTCCCATCGCCCTCTCGGGCAACGAGATGACGCCCGCCGTCCTGGGCTTCTTCTTCTACATGGTGGCCTTCATGGACACCGTGGCGACGATCCCGACCGGCTCGATGGCCGAGCGGTGGAAGTGGAACAGCTTCGTCGTGTGGGGCCTGTTCTGCGGCGCCTTCTACTACCCGCTGTTCGCCGCCTGGACCTGGGGCGGCGGCTGGCTCAACAAGTCGTGGGACACCATGGGCCTCGGTGCCGGCTACGTCGACTTCGCTGGCTCCGGCGTCGTCCACGGCGTGGGCGGTGCCGCCGCCCTGGCCGGAGCCATCGTGCTCGGTCCCCGCATCGGCAAGTACAACGAGGACAAGACGCCCAACACCATTCCCGGCCACCACGTGCCGATGGCCATGCTGGGCACGTTCATCCTGCTGTTCGGGTGGTTCGGCTTCAACGCCGCCTCGACGTTCGCGGCGACCGACGTGCAGTTCGCCACCGTCGCCACCAACACGGCCATCGCCGGTGCCTTCGGCGCCACGACGACGATGTTCTATTGCATGTTCGTCCGCGGCAAGAAGCCCGATCCCGGGATGATGGCCAATGGCATGCTGGCCGGCCTGGTGGCCATCACGGCCCCCTGCGCCTTCGTCAAGCCGGGCTGGGCCGCGGTCATCGGCATCATCGCCGGCATCCTCGTCGTCGAGTCCGTCTACTTCATCGAGAAGCGAGGCATCGACGACGCCGTGGGTGCCATCTCGGTCCACGGCGTGTGCGGCTCGTTCGGCGTGCTGGCCGTCGGCATCTTCTCCGACGGCCACTACGGCGCGGCGTGGAACGGCTCCGACGTCGAGGGCGTGAAGGGCATCCTCTACGGCGACGCCGGCCAGCTGGGGGCTCAGGCCCTCGGCGTGCTCGTGATCTGGACCGTGATCTTCGGCGTCGCCTTCGCCTTCTTCAAGATCCAGGACATGGTCACCCCGGGCGGCATCCGCTCGAAGGAGGAGGACGAGCTCGGCGGTCTCGACCTGCCCGAGATGGGCGCGTTGGCCTACCCCGAGTTCATGGAGATCGAGCCGCCCCGCCACGGGACGTCGCGTGGCTCCTCCCCGATGGACGAGCAGGACAGTCCCGTCTGACCTGACCGTGGGACGGGTGACGAGGCCCCGGGCTCCGGCCCGGGGCCTCGTCGCGTCCGGCCTAGAGCTCGTCGACCTCGGAGAGGTCGTCGTGGACGGCCGCGTCGCGGTCCCAGTCGCCGTGGCGGTGGGCGGCCCGGCCGACGAGGTGGGCCGAGACCGGGGCGGTGAGGAACTGCAGCACGATCGTGAGGGCGAGGAGCGACACCGCGCCCGTGCCGCTGATGCGGAACATGGCGCCGACGCAGACGAGCAGCAGCCCGAGGGTCGATGGCTTGGTGGCCACGTGCATGCGCGTGAAGAGGTCGCCGAAGCGGACCTGGCCCACGCCGGCGATGGCGGCGAAGGCGGCCCCGCCCACGATGAGCACGCCGCCGATCAGATCGGTCATCGCCGTCCCTCCACGAAGCGGGCGAAGGCCGAGGTCCCCAGGAAGGCGACGAGCGCCACGACGACCCCGACCGTGAGGTAGGTGTCGCGATCGGTGTAGGCGCCCCAGGCGACCACGGCTGTCACCAAGATGGTGAGAAGGCCGTCGAGGGCGACGATGCGGTCGGCCAGGGTGGGGCCGCGCAGGAGCCGGGCGAGGAACCCGGCGCCGCCCAGGACGAGCAGGACGAGGCCGGTGGCGATCACCGGGCGTCCTCCGGCTCGACCGGCGCCGGCGGCGTGGTCACGATGCGGGCGACCTCGTCGGCCGTGCCGAAGGCCCGCACGACCCGGCGCTCGAGGTCGGCCACCTCGTCGAGCACGCCCTCGACGTCGGCGAAGGACAGCACGTGGACGTAGAGGACGGCCGGGCGGCCGCGGGCGTCGACGGTGAGCGTGCCGGGGGTGAGCGTGATGGCGTTGGCGATGATCGTCGCCAGCCGGCCGGACCGGGTCTGGAGGGGGACGGCCACCACCGCGGTGCGGATCTGCGATCGCGACGAGGGCAGCAGGACCTCGCGGGCCACGGCCACGTTGGTGACGATCAACGCACACAGGAACCACACCAGGAAGGAGATCGCCGCCCACGGCCGCACGATGATCGGGTCGTCGTTCGTGGCCGCGGGCGGGAAGACCACGACGAGGGCGACGGCGAGCACCACCCCACCGAGCACGTTGGCCAGGTTGAGGTCGCCCCACAGCAGCACCCACATCACGACCAGCCAGACGGCGATGACGACCCGGCCGAGCAGCGACTCCCGCCTCATCGCAGCACCGCCGCCACGTAGGCCGTGGGGTCGAGGAGGTCGGTGGCGGCTCGCTGGCACAGCTCGAGCAGCGGGCCGGCGAAGAGGGCCAGGGCCAGCGAGCCGAGAACCAGGGCACCGGTCGACACGAGCATCGGGACGGTGCCGCCGTGGCGCTCGGTGGTGGCGTCGGTCGGCGTGTCGACGACCTCGACGTCACCCCAGAACACGCCCCCCCAGATCTTGGTCATGGAGTAGAGGGTGAGGACGCTGACGGCGACGGCCACGGCGACGACCGCCCACTCGCGACCGTCGATGCCGGCCTGGATCACCGACAGCTTGGCGACGAACCCGGAGAACGGCGGGACGCCGGCCAGGCTCAGGGCGGGCAGGAGGAACAACCAGCCCAGGATCGGGAAGCGGCGAGCGAGCCCGCCGACCTCGGCCAGCCGGGACGAGCCGGCGCCGTGGTCGACCAGCCCGGCGGTGAGCAGCAGCGTGCTCTTGAGCACGATCTGGTTGAGGACGTAGAGGATGGCGGCACCGATGCCGGCCGCCGTGTAGAGCCCGAGCCCGAGCACCATGTACCCGATCTGGCTGACGATGTGGAAGCTCAGGATCCTCTTCACGTCGTTCTGGGCGATGGCCCCGAGGACGCCCACGACCATGGTCAGGCCGGCGATCCAGAGGATGAACCCGGCGGGTCGGTCGGCCGGGGCGACCAGCAGGGTCTGGGTGCGGATGATGCAGTACACACCCACCTTGGTGAGGAGGCCGGCGAACACGGCGGTGACGGCGGTGGGCGCCGCCGGGTAGCTGTCGGGCAGCCAGAAGAAGAGGGGGAACACGGCGGCCTTGATGCCGAACACCACGAACAGCAGCAGGGCGAAGGCGAGCCGCACCCCCGAGGGCAGGTGGCCGATGCGCCCCGCCAGGTCGGCCATGTTCACCGTGCCGGTGGCCGAGTAGAGGAAGCCGACCATGGCCACGAACAGGGTGGAGGCGATCAGGTTGATCACCACGTAGGTCATGCCGGTGCGGATCTGATCGGCCCGCCCGCCGATGGTGATCAGCACGTAGCTCGCCGTGAGCATCATCTCGAAGGCGACGAACATGTTGAACAGGTCGCCGGTGAGGAACGACAGGCCGATGCCGGCGGCCAGCACGAGGTAGACGGGGTGGAAGGCGGGTTGCTCCTCCTCGGTGCCGGGCTGGCCGGTGGCGAAGACGAGCACGGCCAGCAGCACCGGCGAGGCCACGACCATCATCAGCCCGGAGAGGCGGTCGGCCACGAGGGAGATGCCCACCGGGGCGTCCCACCCGCCCATCATCGCCGCCCCCGGCCCGTCCCGGTCGGCGAGGACGAGGATGGCGATCGACACGGCGGTGGTGGTGCTGAGGGTGACGATGCCGATGATCCGCTGGAGCCAGCGGCGGCGGGCCGCGGCCATCGACAGGCCGGCGGCCAGGAGGGGCAGGATCACGGGGAGCGGGAGCAGGACGCGCATCACCGGTCGTCCTCGTCCTCGTCGTCGCCGGCGGCGCCCAGCAGCACCTGGTCGGCCACCTCCTCGTCGACGTCGCCCTGGTCGGAGGCGATGCGGCGATCCTCGATGTCGTCCTCCACCAGGTCGTCGCCGGTGAGCTGCCAGCTCCGGTAGGCCAGGGCCAGGAGGAAGGCGGTCAGCCCGAAGGCGATCACGATGGCGGTGAGGGCCAGGGCCTGGGGCATGGGATCGGCGACCCGTTCGCCGTCGGTGGCGCCGACGAAGGGGGCGACGCCGCGCTCGTCGCCGCTGAGCATCAGCAGGAGGTTGGCCCCGTGGCCGATGAGCCCGAGCCCGATGATCAGCCGGCTCAGCCGGCGCTGGAGCAACAGCCAGGTGCCGAGCGAGAAGAGCAGCGCCGTGGCGACGGCGAGGACGAGGCTCATCGCTCACCGTCTTCGCGGCGCAAGGTCCACGGGGCGCCGAAGAGGGGAAGGCGCTCGCCAAAGGCGACCAGCAGCAGCAGGACCATGCCGATGACCACCTGGGCCACGCCCATGTCGAAGAACAGGGCGGTGTTGAGGTGCATCGCCCCCAGCGGGCCGAGGTCGGCGTCGAGCTTGGCGTGCTCCATCAGGTCGCGGCCGAAGCACAGGGGGATGAGGCAGGTGGCGGTGGCCGTGGCCAGGCCGGTGCCGAGCAGCGTCCACGGGCGGACCGGCAGGGTGGCCCGTACCTCGTCGATGCCGCCGGCGACGTAGCGCAGCGAGAGAGCAGCGCCGGCGACCAGCCCGCCGACGAAGCCGCCGCCGGGGCGGTTGTGCCCGGTGAACAGCAGGAAGAGACCCAGCATCAGGGCCGAGTGGAAGACCAGGCGGACCACCACGTCGAGGATCAGCGAGCGGCGCATCATGGGGAGTCGCTCCGCTCGTCCCGGCGCAGCGGGGCGAAGGACCGGTCGGCCCGGCTCTCCCGGCGCGACAGCCGGGCCAGGGCGTAGACGCCCATCGCGGCCACGGCCAGCACGGTGATCTCACCCATGGTGTCGAAGCCGCGGATGTCGACCAGGACGACGTTGACCACGTTGCGGCCGCCGCCCTCGGCGAGGGCCCGGTCGACGAACTGCGACGAGATGGACGGGTCGACCCGCACGTCGCCCGAGATCACGATGAAGGCGAAGACGAACACGCCCACCAGGGCCGAGACGACCAGGCGCAAGGTCCGGCCGGTCGGCGTGGGCCGCTCGGCGAACCACCCCGGCAGGTGGCGCAGCACCAGAACGAAGACGACGGCGCCGATCGTGTCGACGCACACCTGGGTGAGGGCCAGGTCCGGCGCGCCTTGGAGGACGAACACCAGGGCCATGCCGAAGCCGACGGCGCCGAGGCAGAGGACGGCGGCCATGCGGTTGCGGACGACCACGGCGCCGATGCCGCCGGCCACGAGCAACACGGCTGCGGCCCAGTCGCCCGGCCCCGACGTCAGCGGGGGGAGGTCCGGCGCGGGCGCCTGCAGGAGGGCCCAGCCGGGGACCACGACCGACGTGGTGAGGATCACGCCGACGTACCAGGGGAGCGAGCCCGACTGGAGGAGCCCGGTGGTGCGGTCGGCCACCCGGTTCAGGGCCCGGATGGCGGCCAGGTAGCCGGCGTCGCCGTAGGCGAGACGGGGAGCGCGGCCTTGCACCCGGGCCACGACGGCGCCCCCGGCGGCGAGGGCGACGCCCAGGGCGATGGTGACGGCCGACAGCGCCAGCGCGGTGGTGAACCCGTGCCAGAGGGCGAGGTGCTCGGGCTCGAGCCGGGGGTCGAGGGCGTGGGCGGCGTCGTCGACCAGCCCGCCGGCCAGGGCGGGGACCAGCCCCAGCACGACCGTCAGGACGCCGAGCACCGCCGCCGGGGCCCAAGCGAACGGGGCGGGCGCGGGGGGCGGGTCGATGGCGGCGACCGGATCCTCCGGCCGCCCCTCCGTGATCACGCCGGGGCGGAACGCCCCGAGGAGGAGGCGGGCCGTGTAGGCGAAGGTCAGCGCCGACCCGGCGACCAGCCCGGCCAGCACCACCGCATGGCCGGTGACGCCGCCGTGGACCCACGCCTCGTAGGCCGATTCCTTGGCGATGAACCCGAACATCAGCGGCAGGCCGGCCATCGACGCCCCCGACACGATGGCCACCAGCCGGGGGCCGCCCCACCCGGGCGCGTAGCGCCCGAGGGCCCGGATGTCGCGGGTGTGGGCCTGGTGGTCGATGACCCCGACGACGAGGAACAGCGCCGCCTTGAACAGCGCGTGGGCGCACAGGACGGTGACCCCGGCCGCCGTCGACTCCGGAGTCCCCGCCCCGAACAGGGTGACCATGAAGCCCAGCTGGCTCACCGTCCCGTAGGCGAGGATCCGCTTGAGGTCGTGCTGGCGCAGAGCCCGCCACCCGCCGGTCAGCATGGTCAGCAATCCGACGGTGAGGACGAGGGGCCGCCAGACGCCGTGCTCGGCGAAGGCGGGGGCCAGGCGGGCGATCAGGTAGACACCGGCCTTCACCATGGTGGCGGAGTGGAGGAAGGCGCTGACCGGCGTGGGCGCCACCATGGCCCCGGGCAGCCAGGCCGAGAACGGCCACTGGGCCGACTTGGTGAAGGCGCCGACGAGCACGAGCACCAGGCCGACGTCGACGGCCGTCCCCGACGGCGGGTGGGCGACCAGGGCGGAGATGTCGTAGGTGCCGGCGCCCTGGCCGATCAGCACGAAGCCGCCGAGCATCGCCAGCCCGCCGGCGCCGGTGGTGAGGAGCGCCTGGAGGGCGGCGGCCCGCGCCTTGGGGTCGTCGTCCTGCCAGCCGATGATCAGGTACGAGGAGACCGACGTGATCTCCCAGGCCACGTAGAGCACCAGCAGGTTGGACGCGGTGACGACGCCGAGCATGGCGGCGGTGAACACCAGCAGGAGCCCGGCGAGGCGGTGGAGGCCCTCCTGGCCGGCGGCGAAGTAGCGGGTGGCGTACAGCTGCACGAGCACGCCGATCCCGCTGACCAGCAGGACGAACAGCAGCGAGAAGGCGTCGACCCGCAGGTCGAGGGTCAGGTCGAGGGCGGGCACCCATCCCGTGCGCTCGACCACGGCGCGCCCATCGAGGATCCCCCCGGCCCGGGCGGCCGCCCAGACCAGGCCCAGGGCGGTGACCGCACTCGCGATCACGAACGAGCGCCGACCCAGTCGCCGGCCCCCCGCCACCAGGGCGAGGCCGGCCAGCAGGTGCACGATCAGCAGTGCGCTCAGCGGAGCCTCCTCGGCACGGTCCCGGTGCCGATCTCCTCCCTCGGCGCATCGACCGGGCGGACGATATGCAGCCGATGTGACGGGTGTGTTTCGTCCCCGCGACCGGTCGTGATCGGGGTGGGAAGGTGGTGCGGCACAGGCGCCTCAAGGGGTCGACGACGAGGAGCCGACCAGCCTTCCCGGCGCACCGAGCCCGACCGTAGCGGAACGCTCGGGGACAGATATCAGTCAGACATCTGACTCGAACGCGCCACACGAGCGGCACGAACGGGTAACAGGACATCCGTACCTTGCCGCCCCATGACGACTACCGGCCCCGGCCCCGGGCCCGTGCTCGACGTCCCCCTGCTCCGTTGGCCCGCCGAGGCGGACCGGCGGGCCCACCTGGCCACCGCCGGCCGGCCCCGCCTGCTCGTCCTCGACGCCGAGGCGCCCCCACCGCTGGTGTGGGACGACCTCGAGGACTGGGTGCGGGCCCCGGCCGACCCCGTCGAGGTGCAGAGCCGGATCGCGACCCTGGCCGAGCGGGCGGCGACCGTCGCCACCCCCATGCCCGTGGTCGACGCCGACGGCATCGTCCGCTGGCGGGGCGAGTGGGTCGCGGTGCCGCCCATCGAGGCCCGCCTCCTCGCCCTCCTGGCCGATCGGGTCGGCGAGGTCGTCCGCCGGGAGGATCTGGTCGGCGCGGCCTGGCCCCGCGGCCTGGCCTCGGACCGCACCCTCGACGGGCGCATCAAGCACCTGCGTCGCCGGCTCGCCCCGCTCGGCCTGGTGATCCGCACCGTCCGCGGGGTCGGCTTCCTCCTCGAGGAGGAAGCCGGCACCTGACGCGACGGGACGCGGCCCCATCCGCCCACGACTTACTGTGCCGCCCGTGGCTGCACCCATGCGTCCTGCCCCCGGCGACGAGCACCTCGCCCACCAGGCCCCCGAGCTGCTGGGACGGGTGGAGCGCCCGCATCCCCACTGGCGCGAGAGCTGGTTCTTCGAGGCCCACCCGCCCACGGCGGCGGACGACGACGACGTCGTCTTCTTCACCATGGCGACCTATCCCGCCCGGCGCCAGCTCGACTCGCTGCAGATGGGCCGGGTGGGCGGCGTCCAGATCCTCGGCGTCCACCAGCGGTCGTTCGACGGCGACCCGCACACACCGGTGGTCGGCGGGGCGCGGGTCGAGGTGGTCGAGCCCTGGCAGGAGGTCCACCTGTTCGCCGACCCGGCCACGTCGCAGATCGGCGTCGACCTCACCTTCCGGGCGCGCACCGCGCCCTACGTCCTGCGCCGGGGCACGATGCGCGCCGGCGACGAGCTGATCTGGGACCAGCGCCACATCCTCCAGTCCGGGACCTACACCGGCACCTACACGGTGGCGGGCACGACCCACGAGGTCGACGGCTGGATCGGCCAGCGGGACCACTCGTGGGGTGTGCGGGACCACGGCCGCTGCCCGTTGTGGATCTGGTTCCAGATCCAGCTCGACGACGGCTTCCTGGGCGTCTGGCACTGGGAGCTCGAGAACGGGGCGCGCGTCTACACCGACGGGTGCTGGGCCGGCGCCGACGGGTCCGACCCGGTGCCGGTGGTCGACTTCCGGCACGGCACGGACTGGGTCGGCCGCTACGGCCAGGACGGCAGCGACGTCACCGGTCTGGCCGGCGACTGCACCTTCACCCTGGCCGACGGGCGCGTGATCGAGGTCAGCGCCGAGGGCACCTTCGCCCGGCCCTACGAGCCGTTCCACCGCGGCGGGCTCAACCTGATGCGCGTGCGCACCGACGACGGGCGCACCGGCACCGCGATCTACGAGGTCACCGGGGCCCGCCACCACCGCTACTTCCCCGAGGCGACCGTCCCCGGCGACCTCCCGACCTAGCCCCCCTCTGCGAACTCGGTGGGATGGACGCCCAGAACCGGGCGCTTACCCCACCGAGTTCGGGGCTGTCAGCCCTTGGCCTGGGCGGCGACGGCGGCGGCCGCGGCGGCGACCGCCTCGGGGTCGCCCAGGCTGCGGGCCAGCGGGTCGCCCGGCTCGGCCGGCAGCATCGTGTGCTCGTCGAGCTCGTAGACGAGCGGGACGCCGGTCGGGATGTTGAGCCCGGCGATGGCGTCGTCGGCGATGCCGTCGAGCATCTTCACCAGCGCCCGGAGGCTGTTGCCGTGGGCGGCCACCAGCACGGTCCGGCCGGCCTTCAGGTCGGGGACGATGCCGTCGTACCAGTAGGGCAGCATCCGGGCCACGACGTCGGCGAGGCACTCGGCCTGGGGGAGCACGTCGGGGGGCAGGTCGGCGTAGCGCCGGTCGTCGTTGGGGTTGAACCGGTTGTCGGCGGCGATCGGGGGCGGCGGCACGTCGTAGCTGCGGCGCCACACGTGGACCTGGTCGTCGCCGTACTTGGCCGCCGTCTCGGCCTTGTCGCGGCCGGTCAGGTCGCCGTAGTGGCGCTCGTTGAGACGCCAGTGGCGGCGGACCGGCAGCCAGGCCGCGTCCATCGCCGCGAGGGCCAGCTCGGCGGTGCGGATGGCGCGGGTCTGGAGCGAGGTGTGCAGCACGTCGGGCTCGAGCCCGGCCTCGGCCATGAGCCGCCCGGCCTCGGCCGCCTCGGCCTCGCCCTTCTCGGAGAGGGGGCAGTCCCACCAGCCGGTGAAGAGGTTCTCGGCGTTCCAGGTGCTCTGGCCGTGGCGGAGGAGGACGAGCGTCGCGGTCACGGTGCGAGCGTAGGAGAGCGACGCCTGCGGCCCCGCCCCGCCCCCCGGTCGGGGCGGGGCCGCCGAACTGTCAGTGGGCGTTGGCGAAGGGGCCGGTGATGGCGAAGGTGATGCCGGGCCGCTGGATGCTGGCGAACATCCACTTGCCGTCGGGCGAGAAGCACACGCCGGCGAACTCGCCGTCGTCGCGGGCGTTGCGGGCGAAGACGCTGGGCACGCCGTCGGGGCTGACGGTCAGCAGGTGCTGCACGCCGTTGCCGTCCTCGGCCAACATCAGCCCGCCGTAGGGGTTGACGCAGATGTTGTCGGGGCCGTCGGGCCGGTCGCGGCCGCCGCCCTCGGGGGTGGGGTTGACGGCCATGCGGAGCTCGAGACGGAGGCTCGACGTCAGGGGGTCGTAGCTCCAGACCTGGCCGTCGTGCTCGGCCAGCGAGCCGTCCGACAGGCGGGCGAAGGAGGTCACGATGTAGGCCCGGCCGTTGCCCCACCAGGCGCCCTCGAACTTGCGGCTGCGGGTGACGGGCCCGCCGGCGTTGCCGGGATCGCCCGACCACTGGAACTGCTTGCGGGTCGAGACGGCCGTGGCCAGCGGGTCGGCCACGGGCACCCACTGCACGGCCAGGCGCTTGCCCGGCGTGGTGTAGGGCGAGAGGTCGGCGACCACCTGGCCGCCGTCCTTGCACAGCATGGCGGTGAGCGTGCCGCCCCGGCGGTAGTTGCCGTAGCGGGCCGTCTTCTCGTTGGGGACGAACCGGTAGAGCAGGCCGTTGGGGTTGCCGGCGTCCTCGGTCAGGTAGGCGGTGCTGTTGCGGGGGTCGACCGCCACGGCCTCGTGGGCGAAGCGGCCCATCGCCTTGAGCGGGAACGGGTTCTTGTTCCGGTTGTTGCTGGCGGGATCGACCTCGAACACGAAGCCGTGGTCCTTGGTCAGGGCGCCGCCCGCCTTGGCCTCGGTCTCCTCGCAGGTCAGCCAGGTGCCCCACGGGGTCACGCCGCCGGCGCAGTTGACCATGGTGCCGGCCAGGCTGACGTACTCGTCGACGAGCACGCCGTTGCCGTCGATCCTGAGGTTGGTGGTGCCACCGGCCGCACCGGGGTCGTAGGTGATGCTGGCCGGGCCGACGACCGCGGGCGTGCCCGAAGTGCCCTGCTCGTGGTTGCGGACCAGCACGGTCGTGCCGTTCGAGCCGGCGTAGGCACCGGTGCCGTCGAAGGCATCGGGCACGCCCGCTCCGCTCGCCATCGGCACGCCGACCTCGGACACGATGCGGTAGCGGAAGCCCTTGGGCAGATCGAGCAGGCCGGCCGGGTCGGGCAGGATGCGCCCGTAGCCACCGACGACGGCGGCCATCGACGCGCCCGGGGCGGTGAAGAGGGCGCCGACGTTGCCGAGGGCGAGGGCACCGGCACCGGCGGCGGAGGTGCGGAGCAGGTCACGACGGGACAGGGGCATGGGTGGATCCTTCGGGGAGAGGGCCTGGCGACACGCAGCTGCCGCCCGCGCGAGCGTTCACGCGCCAATCGGCCACCGGGTGAGGACCCGGTGACCGGCTGGTGCACATCTGCTGACGATTCCGGCCCCGCCGGCGAGCGAGCGAGTGGCGCGGGCTGGCAACGCCGGCGAGCGAGCGAGTGGCGCGGGCTGGCAACGCCGGCTCCGGTCAGGCGTAGTAGGCGGAGTAGTCGTTGAGCGGGAGGAGCATGGCGGCCAGGCTCCCGGCCGACCCGCCGACCTGGATGTAGGGGCTGTAGGCGTCGAGCAGGCCCGGCGTCGCCGGCTCCCGCATCATCGTCGCCCAGAGGTCGGCGACGACCGTGTCGCCCTTGCGGAGGAGCTTGCCCTCGGCGCTCTCGGAGAAGCCGATCATGACCTTGCCCCGGGTGGTGAGGCCCTGGTCGAGCTGGCCCTTCCAGTAGGCGACCTCGTTCGGGGCCGGGTTCCGGAACAGCACGTTCTGGTACACGAGGGTGACGAACTTCTGGTTGGTCGTGTTGCCGTAGATCGCCTTGAACTCGGGGGAGGCGGCGAAGGCGCTCGACACGTGCGACAGCGTGCTGGTGCCCGTGTCGAGGCGGTCCTGCCAGTAGTCGAGCCCGGCGGGCTCGGCGGCCCGGTCGAAGTAGGCGAAGTAGAGCCGGACGACCTTGAGCCGGTTGGCCCGGGCCGAGTTGGTCTGGAGGTGGTCGAGGAAGAAGGCGACGTCGTCGATCTCGTCGATCTGGGTCTGCCAGTACCCGGAGGCCATCGGGACGTCGGGACCGAGGAAGTCGGAGATCTGCCGGTCGACGAGGTCCGCCTCCGACTGGAAGGGCCGGTGGTAGCCCTTGTCGGCCCAGATCTTGATGGGCTCGAAGTCACCGAAGTTGCCCCAGCCGTCGGCGTTCTCGAGCTTCACCCGGTACTGGAAGACGACGCCGTCGGGCATCCCGCTGATCGTGTACGTGGGATCGATGTCCGGACCGGTGTAGCCGTAGGTGGTGAGCTTCTCGGTCTTGTCGGCGTTCCACCGCTCGATCGAGAGGCCGGTGATCGGCGAGTCGGTGTTGTCCGGCGAGAAGATCAGCCGGTGGTGCCCGGTGGGACCGGGCATGTCGTAGCCGACGTGGCCGACGATCTTGGTGAAGCCGGGCGTGGCCGCGCCCGCCGGAGCACCGCCACCGATGCCCAGGGCGACCAGGGCGACGACGAGGGCGAGGAGGGCGGTGGCGATCCGGCGGGCGGTGGGGTGGGTGGTGGAGGTGGTGGTGATGTCCATGTCGGGGGGACGCGTCCCGTCCCCCCGACCGCACACCTTTTGGCTCAGTC
>DASVEC010000285.1:0-5752 GCA_036380755.1 Iamia sp.
CGAGCCCTCCGAGCCGCACAGCTCCCCGGCGCCCACGCTGGAGCCGAAGATCTCGTCGATGCCCTGCAGGGCGTCGGCCGCGGCCTCGTCGCAGGCCTGCACGGCGGTGGCCCACTCGGTCACGGCGGTGGTGGCGAGGGCGTCGTCGGGGAACAGGATCTCGACCTCGGGCTCGGCCGCCACCAGCCACCCACCCCGCTCCTCGACACCGGTGAAGGTCTGGCGCTCGCGCGCCGGGCTCAGGCCGACGAAGGGGTCGAGACCGGGCTCGTGGGTGACGATCGCCGTCACCGTGTCCTCCTCGTCCCCGTCCTCGATCTCGAAGCCGGTGGGCACCGGGAGCTGGGTGCGACGCACCGTCCACTCGGCCACGTCGCGATAGACGCCCCGCAGCTCCTCGCCCAGGAGCCGGTACGAGGCGGCCGGGTCGGCGTCCTGCTCGGCGGTCAGCAGCAGCTCGACGGCGGCGCGCAGGGTGGGCTGCGGGGTCGGGCCCTCGCCGGGCGGGGGTGGCGTGGTGGTCGTCGCCGCGGCCGTCGTGGTCGTCGTCTCGCCCGCCCCGTCGTCGTCCCCACCGTCGTCCGAGCACCCCGCCGCGGCCACCAGCACCAGGGCGATGACGATCGAATGCAGTCCGAGGCGCGCTCGGCGACGAAGTCCCATGGCCGGGGCACGGTACTCACACCGACGCCGGCCCCACCGTTCACCCCCGAGCGCAGGACGACGGGCGGAGGCCCCATGAAGCTCCCCACCCTCACCGGACGGAACCGCCGGCTCGCCGCCGCCGGCGCCGCCGTCCTGGTCGTCCTGCTGGTCGCCGTCATCGCCCTCGGAGGCGGCGACGACGGCTCCGAGACGAACCGGGACGCGGCCGTCGACCGAACGACCACCACCGTCGGCGGATCCGACGACGAGGCCGCGCCGGACGACGCCGGACCCGACGACGTGGCCGACCAGGAGACGGCCGACGGGACCACCGTCCCGCCGACGACCGCCGCCCCTCCCCCGGCCGACGGGCCGGCCCCCGCCGGGGACCCCGGGGCCGAGGCGGTTCCCCCGCCGGCCGCCGACGACGACCCGCCCGGCGGGGGCGAGGGCGCCAACCAGGACCAAGGCGGCGTGATCGACGAGACCGAAGCCCAGTCCCCGCCCGTCACCCTCCCGCCCGGAGCCCAGGGACCGGTGACCGCCGAGCCGTGCTCCCCCACCGGGCCTCCCCGGGCCACCCCCTCCGAGGTCGACGGGCCGTCCGGCGACGGCGGCTCGTGGGTCACGGTCGGCGCCCTCGACGGCAACTGCGGAGCCACCGGCGGCTCGTTCGCCACGACGGGCGTCGACACCCGCCTCCTCTTCCGGAGCGACGCCGAGCAGATGATCGTGTTCCTCGACGACCTCGACGACCCCGACGCCAACGCCGGCTACGCCGATCTCGAGTGCCGGGCGTCGTGCGCCGGGACCCGCATCCTCGTCAACCCGGCGGGGTCGTACCGCCTCCGGATCCAGGCCACCGACGGCCCCTGGGTCGTCGAGGTCCAGGAGTACCAACGCTGATCCCCCCGGCGGCCAATCCGGGAAGGCCGGGCCGCCGAACCTCCGCCGTCGTCGAGCCCGAGGGAGGCGACCGTGGGGTCCCGTCCGGCTCCGACACACCCTTTCGCCGCACCCCGCCGCCCGAGACGGCACCGCCGCACGCTCGTCGCCCTCGGCGCCGGCCTGGCCGTCGTCGTGCTCTGGGGCACCGCCGCCGGGGCCCACCCGCTGGGCAACTTCACCACCAACACGTCGGCCGCCCTGCTCGTCGGGCCCGACGGGATCGTCGTCGACTACATCGTCGACCGGGCCGAGGTGCCGGCCCTCCAGGAGCGCCCGGACATCGACTCCGACGGCGACGACGTCCTGCAGCCGGCGGAGCGCCGGCGCTACGCCGCGTCCGCCTGCGGCGACATCGTGGACGACCTGTTCGTCACCGTCGACGGGCGGGCCGTCGATCTCGAGGTGGCCGACACGGACCTCGCCTTCCCCGCGGGCCAGGCCGGGCTCGAGACCCAGCGCCTCGGGTGCCGGCTGACCGGCCTCCACCCCGGGATCGAGGAGCGGACGACGATCGCCTTCCGGGACGGGAACTTCGCCGAGCTGCTCGGGTGGCGCGAGATCATCGGGATCGGCGACGAGACGACCGTCGTCGAGACCGACGTCGAACGAGGCAGCCTCAGCGATCGGCTGCGGGCCTACCCGGAGGATCGCCTGAGCTCACCACTGCGCCAGCTCGAGGCGCGGGTCGACGTCGTGCCCGGCGGGCCCGCCGCCCCCGACCTCGACCTCGACCTCGACGACGACACGAGGGGGCTCCCCCTCCCGGGCGCCGACCGTCTCACCGAGCTGGTGTCGGAGCGGAGGCTGACGGTGCCGTTCGCCCTCTTCGCCCTGCTCGTGAGCTTCGTGCTGGGCGCCTTCCACGCCCTCGCCCCCGGTCACGGCAAGACGGTGATGGCCGCCTACCTCGTGGGCGAGCAGGGCACGCGACGCCAGGCCCTGCTGCTCGGGGCGACCGTGGCCCTCACCCACACCGGAGGGGTCTTCGCCCTCGCCCTCGTCGTCAGCAACTCCAAGCTCGCCCCCGACCGCCTGTACCCCTACCTCGGCACCGTCAGCGGTGTGCTCGTCGTCTCGATCGGGGTCGTCCTGCTCCGCCGGGCCGTCCGGTTCCGCCGGATCTTCCCCACCCTCGGACCGGGGGCGAGCACCCATCACCACCACCACGGCCTCGGCGGCCACACGCACCACCACCACGGTGACCACGACCACGACCACCACCACCCGCACGACCACGATCACCCGCACGCTCACGACCACGAGCCCGAGACGGCGCCCTCCATGCGGTCCCGCACCATGATGGCGATGGGCTTCGCGGGAGGCCTGGTGCCCAGCCCCTCGGCCCTGGTCGTCCTGCTCGGCGCCATCGCCATCGATCGGGCCTGGTTCGGGCTCCTGCTCATCGTCGCCTACGGCGGCGGGCTGGCCGCCGTGCTGGTCGGCGCCGGGCTGCTCCTCGAGCGGCTCCGCCACCGGATCGCCCCGCTCCTCGCCCGCGGGTCGCGACCTCGGCTGGCCACCGTTGCCGCCGACCTCCCGATCGTCACTGCCACGCTCGTGGTGCTCGGGGGCGCGTACCTCGTCGTCCGCGCCGTCACCGGGGCCTGAGAAGGCCATGAGACACCGCGCCCCGCGGCCCGGCGCCGACGCCACCGAGCTGCTCGACCAGGTCGCCCACGGCGATCTCGACGCCTTCGAGCACCTCCACCGCGACATCGCCGCCATGGTCGAGAGGGTCACCGCTCGGGTGGTGGGCGATCGATCGATCGCATCGGAGGTCGCCCAGGAGGTGATGCTCGAGATCTGGATCAAGGCACCCCTGCGAGACCCGGAGCGGCAGCCACCACTGGCGTGGGTCGCGACGATCGCCCACCGCCGCGCCATCGACCGGGTCCGCAGCGAGCAGGCCGAGAGCGACCGCCGCCGCCGGGAGGCCTACCGGACGGCCACCGGTGACCGGGGCGACCCCACCGCAGACACGGCGACCGAGCACATCGAGTGGCAGCAGATCCACGCCGCCCTGGACGCCCTGTCGCCCCGCCAGCACGAGGTCATCGAGCTCGCCTTCTACCAGGGCCACACCTACCGAGAGGTCGCCGCCATCCTCGGGATCCCCCTGGGCACGGTCAAGACCCGCGTCCGCGACGCGCTCATCCGGCTCCGACGCCACCTCGCCGACCAGCCCCGCAACCACCCTGCCTGAGCGACCTCGCCTGTACCGAAGGCAACGCCAGCCTCTCAGTCGTCTCGGGCAGGGGCACGGGGCGTGCGGGGGTGAGCCTCGGCGTAGGTCGGGCTGCGGGCGATCGCCCCGGCGATCAGCTCGGCCAGGTGGTCGTCGTCGATGGGCCAGGGCGCCCACAGCGCGTCGCGCTTCGGCTCCGAGTGCCACCCCGGCCCGGGCCGGACCGGCATCGAGGGGACGGCCCGGACCACCGCGCCGCGGTCGACGTCGATGCCCGTCTGGACCAGGCTGAGGCGGGCCCGGCGGGTCAGCTCCTTCCACGACTCGACACCGGCAGCTCGACCCATCCGTCGGGCGATCTCGGCGCCCGTCTCGAGGTCGGGGAACACCGCATCGGGGCTCAGGTCCAGGCCGCGACGAACGGTCGCGACCAGCTCCTCCGGTCCCCCGCCCACCGGGACCAGCAGGAACGGCTCGGTCGGAGCGGCGGCCCCGCCGATCCTGGCCATCGGTACGACGACGGTGCGGTCCTCCAGGATCAGCAGCTGGCACGAAGCCCCCACCCGCATCCTCTGCGGTGGAGACTCCTTCCGGTTCACGCCACCGTCTGGACGTTCAGCGTGACGCCCCGCCACTTGACCATGTGCTCGAGATCGCGGAAGGTCCACCGCTGTTCGAGGCTGGCCGCACCCGGCTCGACGCCGACGAGCAGCTCCCGGAGCCGTGCGGTGTCGTAGTCCACCTCGAGCACGGCACCGTTCCTGAACTCCAGGGCGTCGAGGCCATGGAGCCGCGACAGGGCGCGAGCCGCATCCGACACCTTCTTCGTGATGCCTCGCCTGGTCGAGTACGTACGGGCGGTCAGGTCGTAGGTCTTCAGGCTGATCATCTTCTGCTGGGCCAGGTCGTAGCCGTCGATGACGGGGAAAGTGCCAGTCAGCAGCATGTGATCGGGGATGAGGAGCTCCTCCGCATCGCGCCCACGATCGGAGTCGAGCAGGCCCCAGATGGACGATGCCCTGTCGATCGCCCGGACGACGCGGAACCCTCTGCCCACGCCGCCGGTCAGGGCGTCTCCGATCTGCTCGCCCACGAAGGTCTCGAACCCGGACTGGCACACCCGGCTGGTGTCGAGGTGCGCCGAGGCCGCGCCCAGCGAGATGCCATCGAGCACGGCGAAGGAGAGGTCGGCCGTGTTCTGGCCGAGGCCGTTCGCCAGGCACGGATCGTTCAGGTCCACGCCGACCGGCGTGATGTAGCACACACCGTCCAGGTCCCACACCGCCTCGCCGCCGAACAGCAACGGCTGCAGGTCGGCGCAGTCCTCGACCGCCAGCTCCTCGTCGGACGGTCGGAGCCCGGTCGGGTCGACCTTGTTCAGCGGATCGTTGTCGCCGTAGTGGTACGGGTTGGCGACCGTCGGCGTGCCCGGGACGCCATCGAGGGGGTCGGGGCTCGTGAACTGGCTGCTCGCGGCTTCGTACTCGCGGGCTCGGAGGTGGACGAGGCCGTCGAACACGAGCTCGGTGCGGTAGCGCCCGCGGACGTCGCCCGACGGCGTCGGGTTGCCCCAGGGGTCGTAGGTGTCGGGGCCATCCACGAGACCGGGGGTCGAGTCGGGATCGACGTGGTCGCCGAGGGCGTCGTAGCCGTACCAGCGGTCCGTCACCCCCAGGCGCGTCCCGAGGTCGGTGACGACGGGGTCGTGGCGCTCGGTCAGAGCGCTCGCCTCGTACTCGTCGACGACGACGGGGAGGCCCGAGGGGCCGGGCTCCCACAGGTGGTCGGTCGTGGTCGTGGTCGAGCCGTCGTCGACGACCGTGCTCGCCAGCTGCCCGCTGGCGTCGTAGCCCCGGTCGATGGTGACGGTGGGCCCGCCGGCCTCCGTCGTCACCGTCTCGGTCAGGCTGCCACTCGCGTCGTAGCCGTAGGTCTCGGTGGCGATCACCGTCGCCGTGCCGTCCACCGTCGAGG
>DASVEC010000286.1:0-23325 GCA_036380755.1 Iamia sp.
ACATGGACTCGCTCGGTGTTCTGCGGGCCGCGGTGGCCTACAACACGTGGAAGACGCTGGCCAGCCCGTCGTCGGCGGGGGCGTTCACCGTCCTCCCGGCCCCGGCTCGGGTCTACGACTCCCGGCGGGGCACGCAGCCCGACGTCGGCCCGAAGACGAGGCTCTCGGCCGGCGTGGCCCGGGTCGTCGACGTCACCGCCAACGCCAGCGGCGTGCCGGCCACAGCCAGCGCCGTGCTGCTCACCGTCCTGCTGGTGAACGCACCCACCGCCAACGGCAACCTGACGGTCTGGGCCGACGGCGTCGCCCGCCCGGCGGCCAACAGCATGGTCTGGGGCGGGAGCGCGGGCCGGTTCACGGCCACGCCGACCTCGGCCCTCGGCGCCGGCAAGGTCCAGGTCGTCGCCAGCCACGCCACCGACATCGTCATCGACGTCGTCGGCTACTACGCCTGACGGACCGGGCCCGAATGCCGGCCAGCACCACCTCCAGCCCCTCGGCGTAGGCCCGGGCGAGGTAGCTCTCCAGCTCCGGGCTGGGAGGGGTGCCGTCGGGGGCCGGGGCGCAGGCCAGCACGGCCCCGTTGGCGTGGTCGACGACGACGTCGGCGCACAGGTCGACCTCCGCATCGTCCAGCCCGGCGGAGGCCAGGGCGGCGTGGAGCTCCTCGGTGGCGGCCGCCGCGGCCACGGCGACGGCCGCTTGGTCGGTGACGACGGTGAGCACGAGGGCCGGGTGGGCGGCGACGACCATCCGGTAGGCGTGGGCCCAGGCGCGGACCCGGTCGTCCCAGGCGCCCGTGGGGTCGGGGGCGGGCATGGCCGCGAAGACGTGGCGCACCAGGCGGTGGAAGAGCTCCTGCTTGCTCGGCACGTGGTGGTAGATCGCCATCGGGTCGACGCCGAGGGCCGCGCCCAGCTTCCGCATCGACAGCGCGGCCATGCCCCCCTCGTCGACGAGGGCGAGGGCGGCGGCGTCGATGCGCTCGGGGGTCAGGGGCGGGCGGGGGTTGGTCATCTCTACGGCGTAGAGTACTCTCCTCTACACCGTAGAGGAGGTCCACCGATGCACGAGACGCCCGAGGATCTGACCCGTCTGCAGGCGGTGCTCGACGCCAGCCATGCCGCGGGTGGCCGTCACCTGCGCGAGATCATCACGCGCGAGCGGCGGCTCACCGCCGCCCAGCTGAGCGAGCAGCTCACCGGCATGACGCTGCTGGTCCTGGCCACGGCCACCGCCGACGGCCGGCCCATCGCCGGACCGGTCGACGGCATCTTCCACCGGGGCCGGTTCCACTTCGGCTCGGCGCCGGACTCGGTCCGGTTCCGCCACATCCGCCGGGGCTCGGCGGTCAGCGCCACCCATCTCCCGGGCGAGCACCTCAACGTCACCGTCCACGGCCGGGCCGAGATGGTCGACGCCTCACCCACCGGCGACACCGGCTTCCGGCAGGCGCTGCTCGACGTCTACACGCCGCTCTACGGCGTCGAGTGGGAGCAGTTCCTCGACTCCGGCCCCACCTACGCCCGCATCGAGCCCGACAAGATGTTCACCTTCTCCATGCCCGAGGCGGCGGAGGAGTAGCGCTCAGGCGCTGACCACCATGTCGGTCTCGTCGGAGTCCGGCTCGGGCAGGGGGGCCGAAGCGCCCATCTTCTCGCCGTGCTTGAGCACGGTGACCGGGCCCTCCTCGCTCACGACGATCACCACGGCCGTGGGATCGTCGAAGCTGTAGCGCCGGGCCGAGGTGTGGCGCATGCCCCGGAACCCCTCGACGTCGGCCTCGGCCTCGAGGCTCGGCACCAGACGGACGCCGATCTCGACCAGCGTGCCGTCGTCGTCGAACAGGGCAGCGCCGTCGATCTGGGCCAGCACGTGGCGGAGGGGGGCCAGATCGGCGGGTCGCCGGATGCTGAGCGGGGGCGGCGTGGGGAGCCGTTGCTCGATGCTGGCCCGCAGCGTGGGGTCGGCCTTGTAGATCAAGGTGGCGCCGATGTTGCGGGACCCGAGGTCGTGGACGGCGAACTCCAGCAGCATCTCGAAGAGCTCGCGCTTCTTCGTGCCGGCGCCGGCGCCCTGGGTCACCGAGTCCATCCAGGTGCTGACCCGCGGCTCGTGGTGCCAGGTCATGGTGTCCCAGCGGTAGACGCCGAAGTCGCCGACGATGCGCACGAGCCCGGCCGGGTGGCGCTGCACGACAACGGCGCCGAGCGACTCGGCCAGCACGACGAGGTCGCGCTCGGAGCCGGCGGGGCGGTCGAACACGGCCCACTCGTCGCGACCGTCGACGTGGCGGATCATCCAGCTCGACACCCCGTCGGCGAAGCGGCGGGCGGCATCGGTGGGGCGGTCGCCGATGGGCCGGCGCTCGATCGTGAGATCGGTCGCCTCCTCCCACGCCCAGGCCGAGACCGTGGGGGCGATGAAGGCGCCGTAGGAGGGGGTCCGGCGCTCGTGGATCTTCGGGCGGCGGGCGTAGTCGAGCTCGACGAGCGCCAGCTCGTGCCAGGCCTGGCTCCCGTCGAGGTCGAGGCCCGCCTCGGCGAGCTCCTCGCGCAGGCGGCCGAGCTGTCCCGGCGTGGCCGGCGATCGTCCCTGTCCCATCAGGGCAGGCTACGGCGATCCGCCCGCGGTCGCGCCCGGTGTCGCGCCCGGTCTCCGGCGGCCGCGGCGCAGCGCCGGGCTCTCGACCAGGTGCCAGGACAGGTAGCCGAGCACCAGGGCGAGGGGCGCGGCGAGGGCGAACATCGCCCACGACGTGGTGACCACGCCCGTCGCCACGAGGACCTGCTGCAGGGGATACGAGAGGATGTAGACGCCGTACGACGGGTCACCCCACCGGCCCACCGCCCGCGAGATCGGGCCGCTGGTCGTCCCCAGGCCCACCACCAGGGCCGGGAGCCCGACGACGAACAGGCCCCACTGGCCGACCGGGAACGCCAGGGCCATGAGCACGGCACCGCCGGCCAGCAGCCACCGCCGGTCGACGGCGGAGCGCCAGAGGGCGATGACGGCGCCGCCGAGGAACATGGTGGCCAGCTCGGCGCCCTTGCGGGCCGACAGGCCCCACCCGGCGGCGCTGATCCACGGGTCGTCTCCCGGGGTGGCCACGACGTGCAGGCCCAGGGCGACGAGGAACAGCCCCAGCACCACGGTTCGGGAGCGGAGGGCGCCGATCATCCCGAGCAGGACCAGCCCGAGGTAGCACCAGATCTCGTAGGGGAGGGTCCAGAGGGACGAGTTGACGGGCGGGCCGGGGTTGGTCGTGAACACGCCCGGGAGCTCGAAGGTCACGCCGGTGACGAGGATGCCGTTCTTCCACGCGTAGCGCCACGACTGGGGGTCGGTCAGGTAGGCGCCCAGGGACAGGTCGGTGACGATCGGCCCCAGCACGAACGTCGTCAGCAGGAGCATGGTGACGAGGGCGGGCCAGATCCGGACGACCCGGCGCACGAGGAAGCGGCGGGCGCCCGGCGCGCGGCGCCAGCTCTCGGTGACGAGGAAGCCGCTGATCACGAAGAACACGGCCACGCCCAGGCTGCCGGGCCCGAGCTCGCGCTCGCCGATCCCCAGGAGCGGCTTGTCGGCGCTGTGCCCCGTCGTGGAGAAGGAGTGGGTGAGGACGACGGCCAGGGCGGCGGCGATCCGGACCAGGTCGAAGCCGTGGTAGCGGCCGTCCCGGGGGGTCGCGCCACCGGATGCCCGTGCGGGCTCCGCCGTCGTCACCGCCGTGTTCACGACGCGAGCGTAGGCCGGCCGCTCCTAGCCTCGGCACGGTGCCGACGCCTGCGCCCGTCCCGCCCGACGCCGTGCTCGACCTGATCGCGCCGGGGGCCGACGTGATCGTCCCGCTGGCCAACGGCGAGCCGACGACGGTGCTCGATGCGATCGAGGCCGCCGCCGACGGGCTGGAGCGGGTGCGCATCCACCAGATGCACGTCCTCCACGACCGGCCCTACCTCCACGGCGTCCACGGCGACCGCCTCCGCCACGTGTCGTACTTCCTGTCGCACGTGACCCGGCCGGCGTACTGGAACGGGACGATCGACCTCGTCCCCAACCACTTCTCCGAGGTGCCGCTGCTCCTGGAGCGGGGGACGGCCTGCACCGTCGTCGTGGCGGCCGCCTCGCCACCCGATCGCCACGGCTACTTCAGCCTCGGCACCAACGCCGACTACGTGGCCGGCCTCGTCGGGCGGGTGCCGTTCTTCCTCGAGGCCACGCCCCACATGCCCCGCACCCACGGGGCCAACACCGTCCACCACTCGCAGGTCGAGGGCTGGTGCGAGTCGGACCGCCCGCTGGTCGAGGTGCCCCGCGCCGAGGCCCGGCCCCTCGACCGGGCGATCGGCGAGCTGGTGGCCGAGCGCATCCCCGACGGGGCGACGATCCAGATCGGCATCGGGTCGATCGCGGCCGCCGTGCTCCACGCCCTGCGCGGGCACCACGACCTCGGCGTCCACACCGAGCTGCTCCACGACGGCGTGGTCGACCTGGTCGAGGCCGGCGTCGTCACCGGTGTGCACAAGGAGGTGCGCCGCAACCGGATCGCGGCCACGTTCTGCCTCGGCACCCGGCGTCTCTACGACTGGCTCGACGGCAACCCGACGGTCGAGATGCTGGGCGTCGACTTCGTCAACGATCCCCGGGTGATCGCCCGGATGAGCCGCTTCGCCTCGGTCAACGCCACCACTGAGGTCGACCTGATCGGCCAGTGCGCCTCGGAGACGGTGGCCGGCCGCTACTGGTCGAGCTCGGGGGGTCAGGCCGACTTCGCCCGGGGGGCCATGTACGCCGAAGAGGGCAAGGCCTTCATCGTCACCCCGTCGACGACCCGCGACGGTCGCTCCCGCATCGTCGCCACCCTGTCGCCGGGCTCGGTGGTGACCACGCTCAAGAACACCGTCGACCACGTCGTCACCGAGCACGGCGTGGCCGAGCTCCGCGGCCGCAGCCTCGCCGAGCGGGCCCGGGCCCTCATCGCCATCGCCGACCCCACCCACCGAGAGGACCTCTCACGAGCCGCCCACGAGCGCGGCCTGCTGTAGCGAGGCGTCCGACGGCATACGATGCCAGCGCCGTTCGGTGACGAGGGGAGGGGCCATGGAGGGCGGCGCGGGTGGTTCGATCCTCGCTGACGTCCCGCACCTCGAGGCGTCCGATCCCCTGAACGTCGAGGCCACGGCGCGGGACCTCGAGCAGCTCATCCTCGGCTCGCGCTCGTCGGCGCCCTTCACGGTCAGCATCGAGGGCGGGTGGGGCACGGGCAAGAGCACCCTCATGCGTCGACTCCGGCGTCGGCTCGAGGCGCAGGCGCCCGGCCAGGAGGGGCAGACCAACGCCGGCGTCCACACCGTCTGGTTCAACGCGTGGAGCGCCGACGGGACCGACGTCCTCAACGCCCTGATCCGCTCGGCGCTCGAGCAGATCGATCCGAGCGTCCTGCGCAAGCTCGCTCGCAAGCGTCACCTCGTGCGAGGGCTAGGTCTCGTGGCCGCCATCGTGATGGGCGTCCTGCGCATCGGGAACCTGGTGGATCGGATCTGGCAGTCCGTCGAATCCGACCCGCGCCTCCGGAACGAGCTGAACGACTTCGTGCGCGAGTCGATGGAGCTGTGGGCCCAGCGGGACCGTCGTCACGACGGACACCTCATCGTCGTGTTCGTCGACGATCTCGACCGGTGCTCGTCGACCACGATCATCCAGGTCTTCGAGGCGATGAAGGTCTACCTCGACGCCCCCGGGTTCGTCTTCGTGCTGGGGTGGGACACCGAGCGGGTCACGTCGACGATCGTGCCCGCGGTGGGCGGCGACGACCTTACCGCCGACCAGTACGTCGAGAAGATCGTCCAGATCGGGTTCCGGATCCCTCGCCCGTCGGACGTCGAGATCGAGGCTCTGACCGAGGAGTGCTGCCGCATCGCCGGTCTCGAGGCGGACCTGGGACCGGAGCACCGCACCTTGCTGGTCGAGACGACCGGCGGCAACCCGCGCCAGATCAAGCGCTTCATCAACCGGTACCTCCTGCTGCGCCAGCGGATCGGCGAGGCCGATGCCAAGACGCTGATCCTGCTCCTCGTCCTCCAGTCGTCCCACGACGCTCTCTACCGGCTGATGACGTCCGGGCGCGGGGCGGCCGATGACGACAGCGACGTCCTCGCCGAGTTCGCCCGCTACGTCGAGGTCCGCCGGGCCCACGACCGGGGCGATGACGACGTGCTCCGCGAGCTCCTCGTCGAGGAGAAGCTCTCGACCAATGACGTCGAGGCTGGCTTCGCCGCCTACGAGCGGCTGCGGCCCCGCTCGTTCCCCCAGCTCGCCTTCGACGATCGGCTGCTCGCCCTGCTCGCCCTGATCGACGAGGAGACCCGCCGTTCGCTGTGCAGCCTCGCCCGCTCGGAGTCGATCGAGACGGCGCCCTCGTCGGCGCCCGAGACAGCTGATGCCGGGCCGCTCGTGCTCTGGATCGACGACGACCCGAAGGCGGGCGATCACGCCCTCCTGCCCGACGACGTCACCTTGCTGGTCGCCACCTCGAACGACCAGGCGCTGGTCTACGTGCACGACGTCACGAGGCGTCCGGACCTGGTCATCTCCAGCATGGAGTGGCCCGTCGGTCCCGAGGGTGGGTTGGCCGGCATCGAGGCCGTGCGGGCGGCGGGGTACACCGGGCCGGTCGTCTACTACGCGAGCCGCGTGAGCCGGGTGGGGCTAGACCGCGCCGCCCGCCAGGACGCCAAGGTCGTGTCGAGGCCGGTCGAGCTGGCCGCGGCCATCGACCTGTACCTCCCGCGGTCCGGGCCGGGGCCCGGCCGGAAGCGGGTTGACCTCGCCTAGATCGTGTAGGCGAGGTTCCGGAGGATCGTCTCGGCGAGGGCGGGATCGCCCTCGACGGTGACGAGGTCGGGATCGATGGCGGCCCACGTCGTGCGACCGCCGGCGAGGCGGCTGAAGGTGTGGACGTCGGTGGTGAGGACGACCCAGGCGGGACCGTCCAAAGAGGGGACCACCGCGGCCCGGCCGTCGACGGCGACGTGGATGTCGCGGTCGGTCTCGCCGATGAGTGAGAGGGTGACCCGGGCGCCGTCCGGGGCGCCGGCCCGCTTGCCGACGACGAAGCCCATGGCCGTCGCCATCTCGTCGAGCATCAGCTCCACCGGGGCGCCGTCGAGGTGGCCGGGCCGGCCCACGGCGTCGCGGATGTCCTGCTCGTGCATCCAGCAGTCGAAGACCCGGATGCGCATGAAGCGGCCGTAGGAGTCCATCCCGGCAGGGGTGAAGCCCTCGGCGTCCCACTCGTCCTGCGTCATGGCGAGGAGGGCGGCGGTGCGCTGCTCGACGATGGCCCGGAGCTGGTCCCGCATCTCGGCCGGGGCGAGCGGGGCGAGGGCGAGGACCCAGGGCTCGTTCATCCCCCCGATGTCGTTGCGGACGTGGGGGAGGTCGGTGACGTCGATGGTGATCGGGGGTGTCGGCACGCCGGCCAGGATCGACTCGGTGCCGACGATGTGGGCCACGTTGGCCTGGACGTCCCAGCCCGGGAGGGCCGTCGGCCGGCGCCAGTCCTCGTCGTCGAGCGAGGCCAGCAGCCCGTCGATGGCGGCCAGCTCCTCCAGGAGGGCGGCGACGGTGGCGTCCTTGGGCAGCAGGGTCTTCGGCACGGTGGGCACCTAGGGGGTCGGGTTGGCGATCGACTGCCAGTCGCGCGCTTCGAGGTAGGGACGGAACGTCTCGGCGATGAGGGCGATGTCCTCGCGACGCTTGGGCCGCTGGACCTCGTAGAGGTGGGGGAACTCGCGCCAGCCGACGACCAGATCCCACAGGCGGACGGCGGCGTCGCCGGTCGGGGGATCGACGACGACCGGGCCGAAGAACGCCTGGCCGTCGTCGAAGATCAGGGTCGGGACGCCCCAGCCGCCGACGTCGAGTACGGCCTGGTGCTCGGCGCGGACCTCGTCGTGGGTGGTCTCGTCGGCGATGGCCTCGTCGACCAGCGCCGGGTCGAGGTCGAGCTCGGCCAGCAGCGCCCGGGCCACCGCCGGCTCGTGGGGCTTGCGCCCGTCGACGTGGAGGGCGGCGCCGGCCGCCTCGTACCAGGCGTCGAGCAGGTCGGGGTCGTCGCGCCGCAGCCGGGCGCCGACGCGCATCATCGACCAGCCGTAGGACCAGTCCCGCTCCCACGGGTGCTTCTTGCCCTCGACCCGGTTCACCTCCTCCAGCGAGAAGAACCGCCAGCGCACGTCCAGCCCGGTGCGGTCCCGCACCTCGCGCATCCAGAGCGACGTCTGGAACGCGTAGGGGCACATGATGTCGAAGTGGAAGTCGACAGAGCCGGGTCGGTCCATGCCCGCGATCCTGTCACCCATGACGACAGGTTTCAGGTGACGACCGCGCGGGCTCCGATGCGACGCCGCCGACGAGGGACGCGACGATCGGTGGGTGACCGCAGCCGTGGCCCTCCCTGAGGTGGACGTCCACTCGACCACCGTGGCCGGACCGCCGGACGTGGTGTGGCCGGCGCTGCTGGCGACGGTCGACCGAGCCTTCGCCGGACCGGGGGCCGTCTACGCCCGGCTGGTCGGCTGCGACCCGCCCGCGGCGAGCGGTCCCCGCCCCCTCGAGGAGGGTTCGGCGATCCCGGGGTTCGCCGTGACGCGGGCCCAGCCCGGGCGGGAGCTGGCGCTGGAGGGCCGGCACCTCTTCTCGCGCTACGCCCTGACCTTCCGTCTCGAACCGCGGGGAGCGGCGGAGACGGTCCTCTCCGCCGACTCGCGGGCCGCGTTCCCGGGCGTCCACGGGCGCGCCTACCGCCTGCTCGTCGTCGGGACCGGAGGTCACGTGGTCGCCGTGCGTCGACTGCTCCGATCGATCCGGAGGCGGGCCGAGGCGGGCTAGGTGAGCACCACGCCGGTGGCCCAGGCGGCCGCGGCGAGGGTGCAGGCCGTCATCTCGATCAGCATGCTGAACCCGACCGCGCGCAGCGCCGCCTTGGTCGACGGCCACGCCTGCTCGGACCCGAGGCGCTGGAGCTCGGCCAGGTAGATCCCGGCCACGAAGCCGATGGGCACGCCGACCACGGGGACGGTGAAGAACCCGATCACCGCCCCGCCACCGCCCAGCAGCAGCGTCGTGTTGGGGATGCCATCGGCCTTCATCTTCTTGCCCGGCACGGCGTACTTCACCGCGATCCCGCCGAGGAGCAGGGCCACAGCCACGCCGAACACGACCCACGCCGTCGCCCCGCCGGTGGCGATGGCCCACACGAGGACCGCCCCGCCGACCAGCAGCGACCCCGGCAGCCCGGGGATCACCACGCCGGCGATCCCCACGACGATGGCGATCGCCACCCCGATCTCGAGCCCACTCACCGAGCCACGATCGCACAGAGACGGCATGCTCACGGGGTGGAGCTGTTCGAGGTGGTCGCCGATGCGCTGCGGGGGATGGTGCCGCCCGAGCTGGGCGAGCCCCGCTGCACGTGGCACCGCTACGGGGTGAAGGTCTGGTTCGGGCCCGAGAAGGCCACCCGACTGCACTACGAGGCCCAGGTCGTCGGGAAGCGGCACGTGCCCGAGGCCGAGGTGCTCGCCCTCGAGGTCGGCTTCCACGCCGAGGAGCCCAAGCCCGAGGCCAACGACGCCGTGCTGGCGCACCTCGTGAGCAAGGAGAAGCGGTGGCGGAAGGAGCTGGGGAAGGCCCCGGTCGCCGGCGAGTTCCTGGGCCGGGACACCTGGACCCGGGTCTCGGAGGTCTGGCTCGACCCCGACCTGTCCGACGAGGACCTCGGTCTCGAGGTCGCCGCCCGCCTCACCGACTACATCCAGGCGCTGGAGCCGTTGGTCAGGTCGAGCGCTTCTGCGGGGTGAAGCGGACCGGCAGGCGCTTGACCCCGCCGACCAGCGGGATGCCCTGCGACTCGAGGTACTCGGGCTCGCCGGCCGCCTCGATGTCGGGCAGCCGGGTGAGCAGGTGCCGGTAGACGATCGCCAGCTCGCGGCGGGCGAGGTGGGCGCCGAGGCAGAAGTGCGGTCCGGGGCCACCGAAGCCGACGTGGTGGTTCGGCTCGCGGCGCACGTCGAAGGTCTCCGGGTCGGGGAAGGCCTTCGGGTCGCGGTTGGCAGCGCCGTAGAAGAGGACGATCCGATCGCCCTCGGCGAAGTCCTGGCCGGACAGCGTCGTGGGCTCGGTGACGGTCCGCCGCATGAACGTCACCGGCGAGGCCATGCGGACGATCTCCTCGACCGCGGTGGGCGTGACGCCCTCGATGTCGTCCTGCCAGATCCGCCGCTGGTCGGGGTTCTTGGCCAGGAGGTCCATGCCGAGGCTGGTGGCCGTCCGGGTGGTGTCGTTGCCGGCCACGGCGAGGAGGATGAAGAAGGCGCCCAGCTCCTCGGGGGCGAGCATGTCGTTCTCCTCGTCGGCGTGGACGAGGGCGGAGGTCAGGTCGTCGGTGGGGTCCTGGCGCCGCTTCTCGGCCAGCTCGGCCATCAGCATGGTGAGCGTCTGGCCGGCCCCGAAGAACTTCATCATCAGGGCCTGCTCGTCGCCCTCGCCCACGAACTCCGGATCGCCACCACCGAGGATGATGTTGGTGGCGTCGAGCACGGTGCGGAACTCGCTGCGGGGGATGCCCATCATGTCGCAGATCACCAGGAGCGGGAACGGGGCCGAGATGGTCTCGACCAGATCGACCTCGCCCTTCTCGCACATGTCGTCGATGATCTCGGTGCAGATGGTCTCGACCGAGTCGAGCACGGAGGCGAGGCGCCGGGGGGTGAACGAGCGGGCGACGATGCCGCGCTGGCGGGCGTGGCGGGGGTCGTCCATGTTGATGAACGAGCCGAAGTACTCCAGCGCCTCGATGGGCATGTCGGGCACGGTCGTGGCGCCCTGGCCCGAGCAGAACAGCTTGGGGTTCTTGCTGATCTCGACGACGTCGTCGTAGTGGATCGCCGAGTAGAAGCCCTCGCGCTGGCCGGTGAGGAAGTTGTCGTACTCGGTGTGGGGGAACCGCTCGGCCTCGCGCAGGAGGGCGAAGTCGGTCATGCGGGCGGCGAGGGGCCGCCGCCAGAACTCGGGGGTGCCCAGGTCGAGCGGGGCGGTGTCCAGGTCCGTCATGGGGGCTCCTCGGCGTCGCTTGACCGATCGGTCAAGTGATCTTGCCAGACGGGCGCACCGGATGCACCCCACCTGAGACGATGGCGGGGTGACGGACGAGGCGGGGCTGGGGTTCACGCTGCTCGGCGGGGTCGGCGCCCGCCGCGACGGCGTCGACGTGGCCCTGGGCGGGGCCAAGCCCCGGGCGTTGCTCGGCCTGCTGCTGCTCGACCCCGGCCGGGTCGTGCCCCTCGACCGGATCGTCGACGCGGTGTGGGCCGGCCAGCCGCCGGCCCAGGCCGAGGTGTCGGTGCGGGGCTACGTGTCCAAGCTGCGCCGGGCGCTCGAGCCCGAGGGCGACGGCTCGGTGCTGCCGTGGCGCGACGGCGGCTACCTCGTGGCCGCGAGCCCCGAGACGGTCGACCTCCACCGCTTCGAGGCGGCGGTCGACGCCGGGCTCGCCGCCCTCGGCGCCGGGCGCGCCGACGAGGCCCACGTCCTCCTCATCGCGGCCGAGGCGGAGTGGGCGGGGCCGCCGTTCGGAGCGCTGGCCGACGTCCTCGACGTCGATGCCGTGGTCGCCCGGCTCGTCGCCCGGCGGGCCGAGGCGACCGAGGCCCTCCTGCGCGTGCGCCTGGCCCGCGGCGAGCACGTGGCTGCCCTGCCCGACCTCGCCGCCGCCGTCGCCGCCGACCCCCTGCGCGAGGGCGTCCAGGCGCTGCACGCCCTGGCCCTGTACCGCGCCGGTCGTCCCGTCGACGCCCTGCGAGCCATCGAGACCGCCCGGCGCACCCTGGCCGAGGAGGTCGGCGTCGACCCCGGCCCCGAGCTGCGCGACCTCGAGGCGCGGGTGCTCGCCCACGACCCGACCCTCGCCTGGACCCCACCCCCGGAGCCTGAGTCCGGGGCAGGGGAGCTGCTGGTGGGACGCGACACCGAGGTGGCCCGCCTCCTCGCCCTCCACGGTGGTGGCGGGGGTGCGGCGGTCGTCGGGGGTGGGCCCGGCGTGGGCAAGACCGCCCTCGTCCGCCGGGCGGCGGCGACCCTCGCACGCGACGCGGTGGTGGCCCGGGGGCGAGCCGATGCCGACACGGTGGTCCCCTTCGGCCCGTGGCGGGGCGTGGCCCGCGACCTGGCCCGTCACGACGTCGACCTGGGCCTCCCCGTCGCCGGGGCCGACGCCACCCCCGACCCGGCCGACGACCCCGCGGGCGTCCGCCAGCGCACGCACCTCGCCGTCGTCGACGCCCTCCGCGAGGGCGGGCGGAGCGTGGTCGTCGTGCTCGACGACCTCCAGTGGGCCGACGAGGCGTCGCTCGCCCTGCTGGGCGCGGTGGTCGACGAGCTCGACGCGGACCTCCCGGTGACGATCCTGGCCACGGTGCGGGAGCCGACGCCGCGGACGCCGGCGCTGGCCGCCGCCCTGGACGCCCTGGCCCGGGCGCCACGCTCGGTGCGGATCGCCCTCGACGGGCTGTCCGACGACGCCGTGGCCGAGTGGGTCACCGACGCCCTGGGGGCCGACGCCGGCGCGGCGCTGGCCGCCGAGGTGGCCGCCCGCACCGGCGGCAACCCCCTGTTCGTGCGCGAGGTCCTGTCGCTCCTCGCCGACGGCCGGCGCGACCCGTCGACCGCCCTGGCCGCGGTGCCGCCGGCGGTCGGCGACGTGCTCCGGCGCCGGGCGTCGGGTCTGGCCCCGACGACGCAGCGGATCGTGTCGGTGGCGTCGGTCGTCGGGCGCGAGGTCGACGTCGGCGTGCTGGCCGCGGTGCTCGACGCCGGCGAGGACCTCGTGCTCGACGCCCTCGAGGAGGCGGTCGAGGCCGGACTGGTCGTCGCCGAGCCCGGGACGACCACGTTGGCCTTCTCCCACGCCCTCGTCGCCGATGCCCTGGCGGCCGAGGTGAACGCCGTGCGCCGGGCTCGCCTCCACGCCCGGATCGCCGAGGTGATGGCCCCGCGGGTGACCGACGCCGCGGGCGCGGGCCTGGTCGCGGCCGCCCACCACGCCTGGGCGGGCGCCGGCGCGGGGTCAGCCACGCTCGCCGTCGACCTGTGCCACCGGGCCGCGGCGGCGGCCTTCGCCGAGGGGGCGCCGGCCGAGGCGGTGGTCCAGCTGGAGCGGGCCATCGATTCGGCCCGGCGGACGGGCCGGCCCACCGCCGATCTCCTGGTCGAGCTGGGACGGGCCCGCACCGGCGCCGGCGACATCGACGGCGGGCGGGAGGCCACGGTCGAGGCGGCGGCGGTGGCCGAGGCGGCCGACGATCCCCTGGCCATGGCGACCGCCCTCTCCGAGGTCAACGCCGACGACCTGTGGTCGAGCCTCGACTGGACCCAGCACGATCCGCGGGTCATCGCCCTGGCCGAGCGGGCCCTCGACCGGTTGCCGGCCTCGGCCGGGGCGAGCCGGGCCGCCCTCATGGCTGCCACCGCGTCGCAGCTGACCTACGTCGACGTGGCCCGCTCGGAGGCGCTGTCGGCCGAGGCCGTGGCCGTGGCCGAGGAGGTCGGCGACCCGCTGGTGCTGGCCCGCGTCCTCGTCCAGCGCTACTGGTGCACGTGGCGCCCGAGCGGGATCGAGGCCCGGGTGGCGGTGGCCGACCGCCTGCTGGCCCTGGTCGCCGAGGGCGGCCTCCCGCCCTGGTTCACCCCGCTGGCCCACCTCGCCCGGTTCACCACGGCCTACGAGGTGGGCGACGCCGCCCGGGTGACCCGCCACCTCGCCGCCGCCCGGGCCTCGGCCGACCCGCGCCGCACCCCGTCGGCCGACTCCTACGTCCGCTATGCCACGGTGTCGGTGGCCCTCCTCCGGGGCGATCTCGAGCGGGCCGCCACTGCCATCGCCGACGTCCACGACGGCTTCCGCCGGACCCGGGCCGTCTCGGCCGACGGCACCGCCGCCGGGCTGACGATGCTCCTCCACCTGCTCGCCGGCGACACCGACGCCGCCCTGGCGACCAACGACCTCTTCACCGGGACGGTCTTCGAGCCGTCGGCGCGCTGGTTCCGAGCGTGGATCCTGGCCGAGGCCGGGCGGGCCGACGAGGCCGTCGACCGGCTCGAGGCCTTCGACGGCACCCTGGCCGACGACTGGTACCGGCTGCCGCTCGTCACCGTCGCCCTGCACGCCGCCGGGCTGGCCCGCTCGGTCGAGCAGGTCGAGCGGCTGCTGCCCCTGGCCCGACCGCTCTCCGGCCTGCTCGCCTGCACCGGGTCGGGCGGGATCGTCGTCGGACCCGTCGACCTGGCCCTGGCCCGCGCCGAGCACGTCCGCGGCGACGCCGACACGGCCCGGCGCCACCTGGAGGCAGCCACCGCCATGGCCGTGGGGCTGGACGCCACGCCGTGGGTCGCACGAGCCGAAGCGCTCCGGGCCGAGCTCGACCGCGCCGTCTGAGGGCTTCCACCGCGTTCCCATCGAGGTCCCACCGGGACGCTGGACGGTGGGGCCATGGACACGACCCCTGACCTCAGCTTCTACTTCGCCATCCACCGCAAGATGCGGTCCGACATCGCCCGGGCGGCCGTCGCCGTCGCCAGCGCCACCGAGGCGGACCGGTCCGGCCGTCTCGTGCCGCTGGCGCGCTGGACGGCCGGCTTCACCCACGAGCTGGTCGAGCATCACTTCGTCGAGGACCGGTTCTTCTTCCCCGAGCTGCGCCGGCGTGTGCCCGCCGCCGCGGCCGTGCTCGACGCCCTCGACGCCGAGCACCACGTGCTCGACGACCTGCTCGACCGCTGGCCGGATGCGATCGCCGCCCTCGCCGACCGGCGCCGGCCGTTCGCGTCGGCCCACCTGGAGGCCGTGGCGGTCACGCAGGGCCTGGCCGACGTGCTCGGGCCCCACCTCGACCGGGAGGACGCCGACGTGCTCCCGCTGTTCTGGCGGCACATGGACGGGGCGGAGTACGACGCCCTCCAGCAGGCGGCCATCGACGGCGGCAAGAAGCGGGGCCTCGGCTTCGTCGTGCCGTGGAACGCTTCGTGCGTCGAGGGGGCCGAGCGCGCCGCCCTCCTGGAGCAGGCGCCGCTCCCGATGCGGGTGCTCCTGCGGCTCACCGAGGGCCGCCACCAGCGCCTCGTCGCGGCCGCCTTCCCCGGCGTCGCCGCGCCCTTGACCGGTGGGTCAAGCGTTCCGGTAGGTTCGTGACCGATGAGCCCGCCGCGCCCGCTCGACATGCTCGTGGTCGGCGCGGGCATGGCCGGGCTCTACATGGTCCACCGGGCGCGGGGCCTGGGCCTCGACGTCCAGGGCGTGGAGGCGGCCGACGGGGTCGGCGGCACCTGGTGGTGGAACCGGTACCCCGGCGCCCGCTGCGACGTCGAGAGCCTGGAGTACTCGTACTCGTTCGACGAGGACCTCCAGCAGGAGTGGGAGTGGACCGAGCGCTACGCCACCCAGCCCGAGATCCTCCGCTACCTCGAGCACGTCGCCGATCGCTTCGACCTGCGCCGGTCGTTCCGCTTCGGCTCCCGGGTCCTCACCGCCACCTGGTCCGACGAGACCGGGCGCTGGACCGTCACGACCGATACCGACGACGTCTACGAGGCCCGGTTCGTCGTGATGGCCACCGGGTGCCTCTCGGTGCCCATCGACCCGGGCATCGCCGGGCTCGAGACCTTCGACGGACCGCTGCTCTACACGAGCCGCTGGCCCCACGAGGAGCCCGACCTGACGGGGACGCGGGTCGGCGTCGTCGGCACCGGCTCCTCCGCGGTGCAGTCGATCCCGCTGATCGCCGAGCGGGCCGCCGCCGTCACCGTCTTCCAGCGCACGCCCACCTACGCGGTCCCGGCCCACAACCGCCCGCTCGACCCGGACGAGCAGGCCGCGGTCAAGGCTCGCTACGCCGAGCTGCGCGCCGCCAACCGGGAGATGTCGATCGGGGCCGGCTCGCGGGTCCCCCGCATCGACGCCTCGGCCCACGAGGTCGACGAGGGCGTGCGGCAGAAGCGCTACGAGGAGGCCTGGGAGTGGGGTGGGCTGCCGTTCCTCGGCGCCTTCAACGACCTGCTCCTCGACCCCGCGGCCAACGAGACGGCGGCCGAGTTCGTCCGGGCCAAGATCCGCGAGCAGGTGTCCGACCCCGCCGTGGTCGAGCGGCTCACGCCCCGCCAGGTCATCGGGTGCAAGCGGCTGTGCGTCGACACCGGCTACTACGCCACCTTCGACCGGCCCCACGTCCGCCTGGTCGACGTGAGCGCCACGCCGATCGAGTCGGTGACGCCCGGCGGCATCCAGGTCGGCGACGAGCACATCGACCTCGACGTGCTCGTCCTGGCCACGGGGTTCGACGCCATGACCGGCGCCCTCGACCGCATCGAGGTCCGGGGTCGCGGCGGCGTGGCCCTGCGCGAGGCGTGGGCCGACGGGCCCAAGACCTACCTCGGCCTCCAGGTGCACGGCTTCCCCAACCTGTTCACGGTGACCGGTCCGGGCAGCCCGTCGGTGCTGACCAACATGGTCGTGTCGATCGAGCACCACGTCGACTGGATCTCCGACACGGTGGCGCACCTGGACGCATCCGGGCTCGCCACCATCGAGGCCGACCCCGGCGCCCAGGACGAGTGGGTCGGCTACGTCAACGACGTGGCCTCGTTCACCCTGTTCCCGACGTGCGGGTCGTGGTACCTCGGCGCCAACGTCCCCGGGAAGCCCCGGGTCTTCATGCCGCTGCCCGGCTTCCCCGGTTACGCCCAGCAGGTCGCCGACGTCGTCGCCGACGACTACCGCGGCTTCACCCTCGCCTGAGGTCCCCGCTCAGGTCGTCGGGCCGAAGCGTTCGACGGTGATGGTGCGGGGCTCGACGCCGGCGTCGACGAGGACGCGTCCGGCGGCCTCGCAGAAGCCGCTGGAGCCGCAGATGTAGGTGTGCTGGCCCGCTCGCACCGCCGGGGCCAGGTCGGCGGGGCCGAGGCGCCCGGCCGGACGCCCGTCGGAACCATCGGCCCGGCTGAACGTGACGGTGACCTCCGGGCCGGGGAGCTCGGCGGCGTAGAGCAGGTCGTCGGGCGTGCGGGCGGCGGCGACCAGGTGGACGAGGTCCGAGCGCCCGGCGAGGCGCGCCAGCCGCAGCATGCTCATGACGGGGACGATGCCCGAGCCGCCGCCGACGAGCAGCGCCGGCCCGTCGTCGGGGTCCCAGGCGAAATGGGTGCCGATCGGGCCCCGCAGCTCGAGCTCGTCGCCCACCTCGGCCACGTCGTGCATGAAGGTGGAGACCTCGCCCTCGTCGAGCCGCTCGACGGTGAGGTCGATGATCGGCTCGTCGGTGGGCGGCGAGGCCACGGAGTACGAGCGGGCCGCCGAGTAGCCGTCGGGGGCGGTGAGGCGGAGCACGACGTGCTGCCCGGCCCGGTGCCCGAGCGGAGCCGGCAGCCGCAGGGTGAAGGTCTTGGCCCGCGCCGTCTCGACGGTGATCGCCTCGACGACCCCGGTGAACCACGGCGAGCCGCCGGTCGGCGCGGGCGAGCTCACGTCAATCGCCGTGGTAGCGCTGCTCGAGCCAGGGGTCGCCCCGGTCGTGGTAGCCGCCGTCCTCCCAGTAGCCCCGCTGGTCGTGGTCGAGGACCTCGATCCGCGAGGCCCACTTGGCGCTCTTCCAGAAGTAGAGGTGGGGGACGAGGAGGCGGGCCGGCCCGCCGTGGATCGGCTCGAGCGGGGCGCCGTCGACCTCGAAGGCCAGCCAGGCCCGGCCGTCGGTGACGTCGGCCAGCGGCAGGTTGGTCGTGTAGCCGGTGTGGCTGTGGACCAGCACGTGGGTGGCGCTCGGGAGCACGCCGCCGGCCTGCTCCAGCAGGAGGTCGACCGACACGCCGACCCAGTGCATGTCGAACTTCGACCACGTCGTGACGCAGTGGATGGCGCCGTCGTAGGTCGCGCGGGGGAGGGCCATGGCCTCGTCCCACGTCCACGTGCGGGGCGAGGCGACGAGCCCGTCGACGGCGAAGCTCCACGTCTCGGGCGGGAGGTCGGGCACCAGCTCGACGTGGAGCACGGGCCAGTCGGCGCCGGCGTCGTACTGCCCCGGGGGCAGGCGGGGGTCGCGCTCGCGGCGGCGACCGGAGAAGCCACGGGTGACGGGCATCGGGCCAGTCTGCCGCGGGGTTCGACTACGCGTTCGCGTCGGCCTTCTTGCTGAAGACCATGCCGACGCTGACGACGGCCAGCCAGAGCGGCATGAAGAAGCCGACCAGGCCGGGGAGCGAGGTGGCCAGCGCCAGCCCGACGGGGGGCAGCAGGAAGAGCACGCTCACGACGCCCATCCAGCGGGGGAGCGTGGGCTGCCGGCGGAAGGCGAGGACGATGACGGCGACCGCGGCGGCGGCCACGCCCCACCAGCCGAGGAGGACCCCGAAGTCGAGGAGGATGTGGTTGACGAAGAGGCCCTCGTCGGACATGCCCGTGGCCTCCTCGACCCCGCCGGGCAGGTACAGGCCCATGGCGCCGACGATGCCGTAGAAGATCACCATGACCGTCGAGGTCAGGGCCACGCCCTGGCCGATGATCCGGGCGGCCAGGTCGCGGGGCGCCCGGGCCTCGGCCCACCGGCGCCAGCCAGCCGCCGCGACCATGAGGCAGCCGATGGCGATCAGGCCGAGGACGAAGGAGATGCGGTAGCTGCCGGCCTCCAGCTTGTCGACCACCTCGACGCCCTTGGTGTAGTCCTCCTCCTCGAGGGCGGGGTAGGCGAGGAAGCTGGCGACGAGGCCGAGGATGCCACCGGCCGCGCCCCAGAGGGGCCAGCGGGCCCGGCCCCGGGCGCCGGGGGCCTCGGCGCCGGCTGCGGGCTGCGGGGCGTGGTGCCCGTGGGCCTCGGCGCGGGGCGGGGGCTCGGAGAAGGTGATGCTCACGGTGATGCTCCTGGTGGGTGTCGTGGGGCTGTCTCGATGACGGCACGAGCATCCGACGGGGCCCATGGAGCCGGCTTGGACATCACATGGGTGCGGCCGGAACCGCCATCCAAGTCCTGGTCAGAGCCGTCTTCTGGCCCCGGCGCAGGTGGTCGTCGTGGTTCGGCGACGGGGCTGCGAGGATCGACGGCGTGGATCGACCCGGCTTCGCCCTCGTGCCCACCGCCATCGGCGCGTGCGGCATCGCCTGGCGCGACGACGTGATCGTCGGCGTCGCCCTCCCCGAGCCCGACGAGGTGGCCACCGAGCGACGTCTCCGGCGCTCCGTCCCCGGCGTCGAGCGGGCCACGCCGCCCCCGGTGGTGCAGGACGTGATCGACCGGGTGGTGACGCTGCTCGCCGGCGAGCCGGTCGACCTGGCCGACGTCGCCGTGGCCGTCGAGCACGAGTCGGACTTCACCCGCCGCGTCCACGAGGTCGTCCGGGCCATCCCGCCGGGCCAGACCCTGACCTACGGCGAGGTGGCCGAGCGGGTCGGCGAGCCCGGCGGCGCCCAGGCCGTCGGGCGGGCCATGGGGTCCAACCCGGTGCCGATCATCGTGCCGTGCCACCGGGTGGTCGGGGCCGGTGGCCGGCCCGTCGGCTTCTCGGCGCCCGGCGGGGTGGCGACCAAGCAGCGCATCCTGCGGATCGAGGGGGCGGCGGCGGGGGGCCAGCCCTCGCTGTTCGAGCCGGCCCCGGGCGAACCGACCTCCGTCGTGGGCCGTCCGTCGGCGGGCGGCAGGTGAGCTACGACGTCGTCGTCGTGGGCGGCGGGGTCATGGGGGCGGCCACGGCGTGGGCGGTCGCCGGCCGGGGCGCCTCGGTGCTCCTCGTCGAGCAGCACGCCCCCGGGCACCAGCGGGGCAGCTCGCACGGGTCGTCCCGGATCTTCCGCCACGCCTACGCCCAGGTCGGCTATGTCGAGCTGGCTCGGCGGGCGCTCACCGGGTGGCGGGAGCTCGAGGCCGAGGCCGGCCGCGAGGTGTTGACCCTGACCGGCGCCGTCGACCACGGCGACCCGGCCGCCGTCGCCGAGCTCCAGGCCGCCCTGGGCCAGGCCGCGGTGCCGTTCGAGGTGCTGCCGCCGGAGGAGGCATCGACCCGCTGGGCCGGCCTCCGGTTCGACTCCACCGTGCTGTACCACCCCGACGCCGGGCGCCTGCACGCCGACGACGCGGTGCGCTCGTTCCACGGCGCCGCCGGCCGCCGGGGTGCCGAGGTGCGGCTGAACACCACGGTCGCGGCCGTCGACGAGGTCACCGGCGGGGTCGAGGTGACGCTTGCGTCCGGTGAGGTGGTGGCGGCCGGCGCCGCCGTGATCGCGGCCGGGGCGTGGGCCTCGCGCCTCGTCGGCGGGGTCGACGGGCTGCCGGCCATGCGGGTCACCGTCGAGCAGCCGGCCCACTTCCAGCCGACCGACGAGAGCCTCGTCTGGCCCAGCTTCATCCACCACCCCGGCGCCCTCCTCACCATGGATCGGGCCGCCAACGGGGTCTATGGCCTGGCCGGCGACGAGGGGGTGAAGGTCGGCTTCCACGGCATCGGGGCCGAGATCGACCCTGACCTCGCCGAGCGCCCCGTCGACCCCGAGGCGCTCGACGACCTGCGCCGCTACGCCGAGACCTGGCTGCCGGGCGTCGTCCCCACCCGGGCCGAGCCCACCACCTGCCTGTACACCACCACCCCCGACCACGACCCGGTGATCGATCGCTCCGGCGCCCTCACCGTCCTGGCCGGCTTCAGCGGCCACGGCTTCAAGTTCGGCCCCGCCATCGGCGCCCTCGCCGCCGAGCTCGCCCTCGACGGCGCCACCCCCGACCCCGTCTTCGCCCTCGGCCCCCGCCAGCCCCGCGCCGAGACCGGCATGCCCCGCTGAGTCTCAGCCGTGCTGCCAGACGCGCTGGCGGAGGGTGCGCGTGCCGTCCAACGCCACGGCGTCGAGGCGCGACATCTCCTCCGCGGTGAGGGACCAGCCGAGGGCGCCGGCGTTCTGGGAGGCCTGGTCGGCGTTCTTGGCGCCGGGGATGGGGATCGAACCCTTCTCGACCAGCCAGCGGAGGGCGACCTGGGCCGGCGTGCGGTCCCGTGCCTCGCCGACCGATCGCAGCACGGCCACCACCTCGTCGACCTGTTCCATCGGGTGCGTCGAGAAGGTGCGGCGGCCGGGGGGCGGCGACGCGGCCGAGTACTTGCCCGTCAGCCGGCCCTGGCCGATCGGCGAGTAGGCGAGGATCCGCACGCCCAGTCGCTCGCAGGTGGCGGCCAGGCCACCGGTCTCGGGGCGGCGCCGCAGGAGCGACCACTCCACCTGGTTCGACGCCAGGGGCACGCCGTGCGTCGTTAGGGCGGCGTGGATGCGCTCGACCTCGCCCGAGGAGTAGTTGGAGACGCCGACGGCGCGGGTCAGGCCCTCGTCGACGACGGCCGCCAGGGCCTCGGCGAGGGCACCCTTCGACCGGAGGCTGACCGGTCCGTGGATCTGGTAGAGGTCGACCCGCTCGACCCCGAGGCGTTCGATCGACGCCCGCAGCGCGTCGCGCAGCGCCCGGCCGACGTTGAGCTTCTGCGGCATCGGCATGAACTTGGTGGCCAGCACGATCCGGTCGCGGTCGGCGGGGCGGGCGGCCAGCAGCCGGCCGATGATCCGCTCGCTCTCGCCCCCGCCGTAGACCTCGGCCGTGTCGATCAGGGCCACGCCGCCGGCGAGGGTCGCGTCCCACGCCTCGGCGATGCGGTCCTCGTCGAGATCGGCGTCGTAGCCGCCCATGCCCCACACCGCCTCGTCACCCCACGCCCACGTCCCCAGCCCGACGGGGGCGATGGGCTCGTCGATCCCCGCCAGGGTGATCTCGTCAGCGGCCATCGCCGCACAGTACGGGCGCTCGGGTTCCACTCCCCGCCGCCACACGTTTGCCCCCACGTGTTAATCGGGTAGAACGGACGAACACACGTTCCATCGACACGAGGAGGTCACGCCGTGCGCGTGCTCACCGCCACATCCGCGACCCAGGGCGATCGGCCCGACGACTGCTGCTGGACCACCGACGGCGAGCTGGTCTCGCTGCCGGTGCTCGAGTGCTCCTGTCCCGACTGCGGCTGCGACCGCAGCTTCTCGGGCCTCGACAGCCACCGGGCCACCACCACCTGTGCCGTCGCCGACCTCCCGCTCGACCGGGCCGGGCTGCGCCGGGCCGTCGTCCGCTCGCTGGCCGCCACCGGGTGGCTGGTCGACGTGGTCGAGACCGGGGACGACCTCCATCTGCTGGCCGACGAGCCCGAGCCCGACGCCGGTCTCTCCGCCCTCGATCGCGAGCTGGTCGACGACGTCGTCACCCGCATCGTCGAGGTGGCCGAGTCGTTCCCCGCCGGCACCGTCCTGGCCCGCGCCGACGGCGGCGTCGTCGTCCGGCGCCCGGCCCCGAGCCCGGTCGGCCCGTGACCGGGGGCGGCGTGGCACGCTCCGGGGGATGGACGAGGCGACGGTGCTCCCCGACGAGGCCATGGACGGCGCGCCCGCGGTCCTGGCGCCGACCGCGGCGGCCTGGCGGTCCTGGCTCGATGCCAACGCCGCCACCACCCCGGCCGCCTGGTTGGTCATGGCCCGTTCGCGCACCGCCGAGGGCGGGGACCTCGTCGGCTACGAGGACGCCGTGTGCCAGGCCCTCTGCGTGGGGTGGATCGACAGCGTGGTCCGCCCCCGCGACGACGAGACCCGCTACCAGCGGTTCTCGCCCCGCAACCCCAAGAGCACGTGGGTCAGGTCCAACCGCGACCGGGTGGCCCGTCTGATCGCCAGCGGCGAGATGGGCCCGGCCGGGATGGCACTGGTCGACGCGGCCAAGACGTCGGGGTCCTGGGACCTGCTGGCCGACATCGAGGACGGCATCGTGCCCGACGACGTCCAGGCCGCCCTCGACACCGTGCCCGAGGCGGCGGCCCGCTTCGCCGGGTTCCCACCCAGCGCCCGGCTCCAGATCCTGGCCTGGATCATCACGGCCAAGAAGCCCGAGACCCGCCAGCGCCGCATCGCCACCACCGTCGAGAAGGCCGCCCGCGGCGAGCGCGCCCAGGGCTAGCGGGCGCGGCTAGCGGGGCTCGCAGATGACGACGGGGATCTCGCGGTCGGTGCGCTTCTGGTAGCCGGCGTAGCCCTTGTAGGCGGTGGTGATCCGGGGCCACAGCTCGGCCCGCTCCTCGGCCGTGGCCGTGCGGGCCCGCATCGGGGTGGTGGTGCCGGCGATGGTCACCTCGACGTCGGGCTGGGCCACGAGGTTGCCGTACCAGAGGGGATCGCGGTCGTCGCCGCCCTTGGACGCCACCAGCACGACC
>DASVEC010000287.1:0-5363 GCA_036380755.1 Iamia sp.
GGGCGTCCGGCCCCGTCGCTCCCGGCGACCGAGCCCTCGGCCCTCGAGACCGCGCTCGCCGGCGTCGGCGTCACCGACGTCCCGCTCGAGCCGGGCGAGACCCGGACCCCGGTCGAGCCCAAGGGCCCCGACGTCGACGACCCGTCCCCGGCACCGGCCACGGGCCGCAAGGCCAAGCCGCCCAAGGCCAAGGAGCCCAAGGGCCGCAAGGTCAAGGAGCCGAAGGTCAAGAAGCCCAAGGGGCGCAAGGCCGACCGGGCCGACGAGCCCGAGACGGCGGCACCGCCGGCCCCCGACGGCGACGATCGCCGCCGGACGCGGATCCTGGTGGCCCTCGTGCTCGGGGCGCTGCTGATCCTGGCCATCGTGGCCGCCGTCGCCTTCGGCACCGACGACGCCGGTGCGGCCGCCGGCCTCGTGATCTAGCCCGGCATCTCGACGACGGGCCCCTGGCCCTCGCGCTTGGCCCGGTACATGGCCCGGTCGGCCGCGGCGATCAGGGCCTCGACCCGCTCGTTGCCATCGGCCACCACCGCACCGATGCTCAGACCGATGCGGTGCGAGGAGCCGTCGCGGAGCACGAAGGGGGCGGCCATGGCGTCGACGACCCGCTGGATCACCTTGGTGGCGGCCTCGGCCTGGCCCAGCTCGACCACGAGGACGAACTCGTCGCCGCCCCACCGGCCACAGGTGTCGCCCTCGCGGACCGCCCGGGTGAGCCGGCGGGCCGCCTCGACCAGGACCTCGTCGCCGGCGTCGTGGCCGTAGCGGTCGTTCACGGCCTTGAACCCGTCGAGGTCGGTGAAGACGATGAGCGGGCGCAGCGCCAGCCGCTGGGCCCGGATGAGGGCCATGCGCAGGCGGTCGAGCAGGAGGCCCCGGTTGGGGAGGCCGGTGAGGTCGTCGTGGAAGGCCAGCTCGGCGAGGACCTCGTTGACGCCGTGGTGGACGGTGGTCTCGGTGCGGGTGACGACGAGGCCGACGCCCGGGAGGGTCTCGGCCGAGACGAGGAACCAGCGGGGCTCGGCCAGCTCGTCCCGGGGTGGCAGCTGGTACTGGACCTGGAAGCTGTGGCCCCGCCCGTCGAGCAGCCGTTCGAGGCCGTCGGCGGTGTGCTCGGCCACGGCCGACGGCGCCCGGTCGGGGTGGCGGAGCCCCTCGAGGAGGGCGGCGCCGACGGGGCGGACGAGCGGGTCGTCCTGGCCCTCGGCCTGGCGCCAGAGGCGGTTGGTGGCGACCACCACGCCGCGCTCGTCGACCACCGCGACGCCATGGGGGAGGGCGTCGAGGAGGACGTCGGGCGAGGGCAGGGTGACGGCGGCGCGATGCGGTGAAGTGGGAGACACGATGTCCGATGGGGGAGTTCGGTGACGGCCCCGAAGGTACCCCCCACGGTAGAGGTCGAACCGGGGCGAACCGCCCGGCGAGGCGAAGCCGAGTGGGTCAGGGGGCGCGCCCGGGGTCGCGCTCAGGGCGAGCCGTATGCTGCCGATGCTCTCGGAGGGGAGCTCCGACGCCCATGACGACCACCTGGACACCACGCACCACACGCGCCGGTCGGGCCCTCGCCGGCGCGCTCGTGGCCGCCCTCCTGGGCGGGTTCGTGGTGGCCGCGCCGGGCCCGGCGCCGGCCCAGGACGACCCGGGCACGATCGACGCCGACGAGCTGCGCGACGAGTACGAGGAGCTGGCCGGCGAGGAGGCCCAGCTGCTCGTCGACTACGACCTCTCCACCGCCCGGCTCGAGGAGCTCACCGTCCAGGTGGCCGAGGCCCAGAACGCGGCCGACGCCGCCGACCTCGCCCTGGCCGACGCCGAGATCGACCTCGCCTCCCGGCGCGACGAGGAGGCCGAGGCCGACGCCGCCCTCGAGGCCGCCCGCGAGGAGGTCGCCGCGGCCGAGGCCCAGGTCCGCCTGTTCGCCCTCGACGCCTACATGGGCGAGGGGGCGGCCACTGACCTCACCGAGGCCCTCGAGCTGCTCGACGGCGACGACGGCTCGCTCGTGCGCCGGGGCTACCGCCACTCCTTCGACGAGCAGCAGGGCGAGGCCATCGACCAGCTGGCGGCCGCCCGGGCCGAGCGCACCCGTCTCCGGGCCTCCGCCCGGCGGGCCACCGAGCGGGCCGAGCAGCAGCGCGACGACGTCGAGACGCTGCGCCAGGAGGCGACCGCGGCGCTGGCCGAGTCGACCCGGCTGGCGCAGGAGGCGGCCGCCGAGCGCGACACCCAGGCCCTCCTCATCCTCGACATCCAGTCCCGCCGGGTGTCGATCGAGGCCCGGATCGTCAACCTCGACCGCGCCGCCGACGGCGTCCAGGGCGTCCTGGCCGCCTTCCAGGCCAACGACCCCGAGTGGACGCCCGGCGCGCTCTGGTTCCAGAGCCCGCTGCCGTGCACCGAGATCAGCTCCGAGTTCGGCCAGCGGGCCCACCCCATCCTCAACATCACCCGGCTCCACGCCGGGGCCGACATCGGGGCCGACACCGGCGACCCCGTCGAGGCCGCGGCCGACGGGATCGTGCTCCTGGCCGAGCCCCGCGGCGGCTACGGCAACACCGTCGTCATCGCCCACGGCTTCTCGCTGGGCACCGTCTACGCCCACAACTCCGAGCTGCTGGTCCAGCCCGGCCAGCAGGTGAAGCGGGGCGACGTGATCGCCGCGGCCGGCACGACCGGCCTGTCCACCGGGCCCCACGTCCACTTCGAGACCCGGCTCAAGGGCGTGCCCGTCAACCCCCGCAACTTCCTGCTGCCCGTCGAGGGCGGCACCGGCCAGCCGGGCCCGGAACCCCCCGACGAGCCCGACCGGCCCGAGCTCAGCACCACCACCACGACGACCCAGCCCATCGGCGAGGGCTGCTAGCGGATCACCCCTCCGACGCCCATCTGGGCCGCCAGCGCGGCGACGATCGGCGCCACCGGCGGAGCGGGGTGGCCGTCGAGGCGCTCGACGGTGCAGAAGACCTCGACCCCGTCGAGGCGGCCCTGGAGCGAGGCGACGAGGGAGCAGGCCGCCGGCGCCGGGTCGTCCTCCTCCTGGACCTGGATCAGGACCTCGACCAGGCCGACACCGCGGTCGAGGTAGGTGATCTCGCCCAGGGCGTGGCCGGCGTCGAGGAGCCGGGCCATGACGGTGGCGGGGTCGGCGTGGACGAGCAGGGTGTCGCCCTCGACGTGGAGATCGAGGGGGACCGCGGGACGGCGAGCCGGGGGCGGCGGCGGCGCGGGGGCGCCGACCGGGACCGGGCTGAGCAGGGTGCGGCGGGCCTCGACGAGCCGGCTGACCGCCACCGAGCCGGGCCGGCCCGAGCGATCGGGGTGCTGCTGGCGGACGAGGGTCCGGAAGGCGGTGCGGACGTCGTCGGCGGTGGCCGCGGGACCCACGCCGAGCACCCGGGCCGCCTCGTCACGGTTCACGCGGTGACGTGCTCCGGCGTGAGCCACTCGGTGAGGGCGGCGACCATGCGGACGGGGTCGGTGGCACCGCACAGCTCGCGGGCCGAGTGCATGGCCAGCTGGGCCACGCCGACGTCGACGGTGGGGAGGCCCAGCTCGGCCGCGGTGATGGGGCCGATCGTGGAGCCGCACGGCACCTCGTTGTGGCCGACGAAGTGCTGGACGGGCACGCCGGCCCGGGCGCAGGCCCCCTCGAACAGGGCCTGGGTGGCCGGCTCGGTGGCGTAGCGCTGGTTGGCGTTGATCTTGACGACCGGCCCGCCGTCGACGGCGATCCAGTGGCCGGGCTCGTGCTTCTCCGGGTGGTTGGGGTGGGTGGCGTGGGCCATGTCCGCCGAAGCCAGGGCCGATGCGGGGAGGGCGGCGAGGACGTCGTCCCGGTCGCCGCCCCGGGCCCGGGCCAGCCGCTCCAGGACCTGGGCCAGGAGGGGACCGCCGGCGCCCCGGGTCGAGGCGCTGCCGACCTCCTCGTGATCGTTGAGCACGAGGACGGCACCGACAGGGGCGTCGGCGGCCAGCGATCCCACCTCGTCGAGGGCGACGAGCCCGGCCCAGCAGGAGCACAGGTCGTCGAGCCGGCCGCTGCTGACGAGGCTCTCGTCGGCCCCGACGACGGCGGCGGGGCTGAGGTCGTGGACCATGACGTCCCAACCCGAGACGGCTGCGGGCGGCACATCGAGCTCCGACGCCACGAGGGTCCGGAAGCCCCCGGCGTCGACCGGTCCGACGCCCCACACCGGAGTGAGGTGGCGCTGCCGGTCGAGCTTGAGCCCGTGGGCGGTGATCTCCCGGTCGAGGTGGATGGCGAGCTGGGGGACCCGCAGGAGGGGCCGGTCGATGCGGAGGAGGCGGGTCTCGACCCGGCCGTCGACCCGCACCGCGACCCGTCCCGACAGGCCCAGGTCGCGGTCGAGCCACGAGTTGACGAGGGCGCCGCCGTAGACCTCGACGGCGAGCTGGCGCCAGCCGGCCACGCCGGTGTCGGGCCGGGGCTTGATCCGCAGCCCGGGGCTGTCGGTGTGGGCCCCGACCAGGCGGAGCGGGGGGAGGGCGGGCCCGCCGTCGGGCAGCGACCAGGCGACCACGGCCCCGTCGACGACGACGTGACCCCGGGCCGGGACCTCGGCCCACGGCCCGGCCAGGTCGACCGCGGTGGAGCCGGCGGCGACGAGCCGGCCACCGGCCTCGGCCGCGGCGTGGTACGGACTCGGCGACGCGTCGAGGTAGGCCAGCAGATCGGCGATCTCAGCAGTCATGGTGCCTCCGATCGGCAGACGACGGTCCGGGCCGGCCTGGCGGCAGCCCCAGGGGCGGTCTCGGTGGGCGCCAGCCCCGAGCCGGCGACCGCAGGGAGCTTCGGCGGGAAGCGGTCCGGCGGCATCAGGCCGGCCTCGGCTCGGCGGCCGCAGCGGCAGCGCCACGTTCGGGAACGGGGTCGAGCACGGACATGGCCTCCTGGGCGGGACCGAGGTCGTCGGCGTGGGTGATGCCGACCCACGTGGTGCCGGCGGCGAGGGTGGTGACGGCGAGGGTGCCGGCGACGAGCAGGCCGTCGATCGCCGTCGGCAGGGGCAGCTCGGCGTCGGGGTCGTCGGCGTGGGCGGCCCGGAAGGCGGCCACGGCGGCGGCGAGGGCCGGCCCGGTGTCGGCGGGCAGGCCCCAGAGGTTCATCGAGACGGGGGCGTCGGGGTCGAGGGAGCTCTCGGCGGTGACGCCGTGGTGCTCCTCCGTGCCGGCGAGGGAGCCGTCGGCCCGCACCCGGCAGACGGCCCGGCTCACCGCGCCCTGGGGCGACAGGGTCGCGGCCAGCGGCCAGGTCACCAGTGCTCCCCGGCCCGCCCCGGCCGCCGGCGAGCGCATCCAGCGGACGAGGGCGGCCACCGCGTCGGCGCCGTAGTGGTCGT
>DASVEC010000288.1:0-6951 GCA_036380755.1 Iamia sp.
TGTGGGACGCCCTCAACCGCGTCGCCGCCCAGCCCGCCGCCGACGGCGCCCTGCCCCAGCTCTATGCCGCGACCATGACCGACGTCCGCAGCGGCGAGTACTTCGGTCCGGCCCGGCTGTTCGGGATGCGGGGCGGCGCCACCCGGGTCGACAGCACCAAGCGCTCGCACTCGCAGGAGGACGCGACGCGGCTGTGGGACGTGTCCGAGGACCTCACGGGGGTGAGCTTCCCGTGGCCGCAGGGTGGAGCCGGACCTCGGTGATGGCCCGGCCGTCGACGGCCATGACCTCCAGCAGCCAGCCGCCGACGGTGACGGTGTCGCCCGGTTGCTCGGGGATGAAGCCGAGCCGGTCGAGCACGAGGCCGGCGACGGTCGAGTAGGGCCCCTCGGGCAGCACCACGTCGATGTCCTCGAGGTCGTGGACCGGGAACCGTCCGGGCAGCACCCGGGCGCCGTCGGGCTCCTCCAGGACGCGGAGGACGTCCTGGTCGGTCTCGTCGTAGATCTCGCCGACCAGCTCCTCCAGCAGGTCCTCGACCGTGACGATGCCCTCGGTGCCGCCGTGCTCGTTGACGACGACGGCCATCTGGTGGCGACCGGCCTGCATGGTCCGCAGGGCGTCGAGCACCTTGGCCGTCTCCGGGAAGGCGGGAGCGGGCTGGGTGACCTCGCCGACGGTGGCGACGTCGGCGTCGACCAGGTCGCGGAGGTGCACGATGCCGAGGAACTCGTCGAGGTTGCCGTCGCGGGCGACCGGCGCCCGGGTGTGGTTCGAGCCGGCCAGCGCCAGCAGGCCGTCGCCGCTGGCCATCTCGGGCGGGAGCACGAACACGGCCCGGCGCGGCTGGACGATCTCGAGCAGCGTGCGCCCGGCGATCTCGAAGGCGCCGGTGAGGATCGTGCGGTGCTGCTCGGTGAGGCCGGGCTGGGAGGCGACCATGTCGCGCAGCTCGTCCTCGGTGACCTCCTCGCCGGTGCGATCGGGGTCGCCGCCGAGCAGGCGCACGATGAGATCGGTCGAGCGGCTGAGGATCCACACCGCCGGGCGGGTCACCCGGGCGACGAGGCCGAGCGGGCGGGCGGCCAGCAGGCCCCAGCCCTCGGCCCGCTGCATGGCGATGCGCTTGGGCGCCAGCTCGCCGAACACGAGGGTGACGTACGACAGCACGAGGGTGACGACGACGATCGCCACGGGCCGGGCCGCACCGCCGAGGAAGCCGAGCGGGTCCTCCAGCGGCTCGGCCAGCGACACCGCCGCCGCGGCCGACGCCAGGAAGCCGGCCAGGGTGATGCCGATCTGGATGGTGGCCAGGAAGCGGTTGGGGTCGCGGGCCAGCGTCGCCAGCGCCCGGCCCCGCCGGCCCCGGGTCTCGAGCCGCTGGAGCTGCGACTGGCGCAGCGACACCAGGGCCATCTCGCTGCCGGCGAAGGCGGCGTTGAGGACGACGAGCACGAGGACCAGCCCGAGCTCGGGCAGCACGTCAGACACGGGGGATCAGCCCCCGTCGGGAGGAGCGCCGGACGTCGCCCTGGCCAGGGCGACGGTCCGGCTGCGGACTGCCAGGCTCCTCAGGAGCAGATCGTCTCGCCATCCGTGCATCGTACCGATCGTCGGTAGCGTCGGCAGATGGCGACACCCCCGAGCACCCGGCGCTGGCCGACGACGTACGGACCGGGCGGGATGGTGTGCTCGGTCGACCACCTGGCCTCGTCGGCGGGGGCCCAGATCCTCGGCGAGGGGGGCACGGCCGCCGACGCCGCCATCGCCGCCAGCGCCGTCCTCGCCGTCACCACCCCGCACATGTGCGGGATGGGTGGCGACCTCTTCGCCCTCGTGCACCACCGGGCCGGCCCGCCCGACGTGCTCGACGCCGCCGGCCGGGCCGGGTCCGGCGCCGACGCCGCCCGCCTGCGGGCCGAGGGTTACAAGGTCATGCCGTTCACCGGCGACGTCCGCGCCGCCACCGTGCCGGGCTGCGTCGACGGCTGGTGCGCCCTCCACGAGCGTCACGGCCAGCTCCCGCTGGTCGACGTGCTGGCCCCCGCCATGCGCCTGGCCGAGGGCGGGTTCCCGGCCTCCCCGCTGCTGGTGTTCACGCTCGACCGCCTCCAGGGCGTGGAGGGCTGCGACGAGCTGGTCACGATCCGCCCGGCCATCGGTGGCCGGGTGGTCCGGCCCGAGCTGGCCGCCACCCTGGCCGCCGTGGCCGAGGGCGGGCGCGACGCCTTCTACCAGGGCACCTTCGGCCGCTCGCTGCTCGCCGTCGGCCAGGGCGAGTACGACGCCGCCGACCTGGCCACCCCCGGGGCGACGTGGGTCGATCCCGTCGGCCGGCGGGTCTGGGGCCACGACGTGTGGACCGTGCCCCCGGTGTCGCAGGGGTATCTCACGGTGCTCTCGGCGGCCATCGTCGAGGCCCTGGTGGGCGACGACCTGCCCGACCCCGACACGCCCGAGTGGGCCCACCTCCTGGTCGAGGCCACCCGCCTGGCCGCACACGATCGGCCGGCGGTCCTCCACGACGGGGCCGACGGCGCCGCCCTCGTCGCCGACGCCGTCGTCCGCGCCAAGGCTGCCGGCTACGACGCCCGGTCCCGCGCCGACGTCGGCGCACCGAGCGGCGGCGGCGGGACGATCTACCTGTGCACGGTCGACGACGAGGGTCGCGGCGTCAGCCTCATCCAGTCGAACGCCTCGGGCTACGGCTGCCACGTCGCCGTGCCCGGCACCGGCGTCCTGCTCCACAACCGGGGCATCGGCTTCTCCGTCGCCGAGGGCCACCCGGCCGAGTACAGCCCCGGCCGCAAGCCGCCCCACACCCTCTCCCCCGCCCTCGTCACCCGGCCCGACGGCAGCCTGCGGCAGGTCATCGGCACCATGGGCGGCGACTCCCAGCCCCACGTCGTGCTCCAGCTCCTCGCCCGCACCCTGGCCCGGGGCGAGGCGCCCGGCACCGCCCTGGAGGCCCCCCGCTTCGTGCTCTCCTCGGGCACGGGGCAGGGGTTCGACACGTGGACGGCACCCGACCAGGTCGTGCGGGTCGAGGCCCACGCCCCGGCCGGGTGGGACGACGGGCTCGTCGCGCGGGGCCACCGCGTCGAGCGGGCCGCCCTCGACCCCGCCGGCTTCGGCCACGCCCACCTGATCGAGGTCGGCGAAGACGGCATGCGGGGCGGCGCCGCCGACGTCCGCTCCGTCATCGGCGCGGCGGTGGCAACCGCCTGAACGCTCGCCCGGTAACTTGGCTCCGACATGCACGCGACGGCGGACCGAGTGTCCGCGGGTGACGAGCCTCCCAGTCCCCAGCCCCCGCCGTCGGACGGAGCCAGCGCGCCGTGATCACCGCGCTCGGGTTGCTCGCCGTCCTGCTGCTGACGCTCGGCACCGGCTACTTCGTGGCCGCCGAGTTCGCCTTCGTCGCCGTCCGGCGGGGGAAGCTGGAGGAGCTGGCCGAGCACGGCGACCGCCGGGCCCGCCGGGCCATCCGGGTCCACAAGCGGCTCAGCTTCATGCTGTCGGGCGCCCAGCTCGGCATCACCATCACCTCGCTGGTGGTCGGCTTCATCGCCGAGCCCACCCTCGGCCGGGCCCTCGAGCCCGTGGTCGGCGCGGTGGGCGTGGAGTCCGAGAGGGCCAGGGTCGGGATCGCCGTCGGCATCGGGCTGTTCATCGCCACCATCGGCCAGATGGTCGTGGGCGAGCTGGCGCCCAAGAACCTGGCCATCGCCCGGCCCGAGGGCACCGCCCGGCGCCTCGCCGGCCCGACCCTGATCTTCCTCCGGGTCGCCGGGCCGATCATCAGGGTCTCCGACGGCGCCTCCAACCGGCTCCTGCGGGCCATCGGGATCGAGCCGGTCGAGGAGCTCGTCGGCGGGGTCTCGGTCGAGGAGCTCGACCTCATCGTCGAGGAGTCGGCCGAGCACGGAAAGCTCACCATCCGCCAGGCCGCGCTGCTCGAGCGGGCCATCGACTTCGGGAGCCTGCTGGCCGCGGCGGCCATGGTGCCGTGGAACCGGGTGACCACGGTCGCCTCCGCCGCCACCTGTGGTGACCTCCGCCGGATCGTCGCCGCCACCACCCACTCGCGGTTCCCGGTGCTCGACGAGGACGGCGGCGTCTTCGGCGTCGTCCACGCCAAGGACCTGCTCGACGTCGACGACGACGCCCTCGACACCACTCCCGTCGCCGCCCTGACCCGTCCCCCGCTCGTCGTCCCCGAGGTGGCCACGCTGCGCACCGTCCTGGCCGAGCTGCGACGCGAGGGCACCGAGATGGCGATCGTGGCCGACGAGCACGGTGCCCCGGCCGGGGTGATCACGCTGGAGGACATCGTCGAGGAGCTGGTGGGCGACATCAGCGACGAGTACGACCCGGCCCTGCCCGAGGCCGAGGACCTCGGCGACGGGCGCTGGGTCGTCCCCGGGCGCCTGCGCCTGGACGAGATCGAGCGCACGACGGGCATCGAGCTGACCGAGGGCGAGGGCTACGACACCGTGGCCGGCCTCGTCATGTCGCAGCTCCAGCGTCTGGCCCAGGTCGACGATCGGGTCGAGGTCGCCGGCGTCGCCGTCGAGGTGCTGGCCATGGACGGTTGGGCCATCACGTCGGTGCGCCTCACGCCGCTCGTCGCACCCGACGAGGCGCCGCCGGCCCGCCCCGTGCGCCGCGGCGGCTCGGCCCACGGCGCATCGGTGCCCGACTCCAAGGTGAGCCGATGAGCACGCCCGTTGCTCTGCTCGCGGCGGTGGCCCTGCTGGCGGCCAACGGGTTCTTCGTCGCCGCCGAGTTCGCCCTCCTGGCGGCGCGGCGGTCGCGCATCGAGCAGCTGGCCGCCGAGGGCGACAAGCGGGCGCACCACGCCCTGCGGGGCATCAAGGAGCTGTCGCTGATGCTGGCCGGCGCCCAGCTCGGCATCACCATCTGCTCCCTGCTGCTCGGCGCCGTGGCCGAGCCCGCCGTCGCCCACCTGATCGAGGACGCGCTCGAGCCGCTCGACCTCCACGACGCCGTCCACCACGGCCTGGCCTTCGCCATCGCCCTGACCATCGTCGTGTTCCTCCACATGGTCGTGGGCGAGATGGCGCCCAAGTCGTGGGCCATCGCCCACCCCGAGTCCTCGGCCCTCACGCTGGCCCGCCCCTTCCGGGCCTTCGCCCTGATCTTCCGGCCGGTCATCGCCGTCCTCAACGTCATGGCCAACGGGTTGGTGCGGCTGGTCGGTGTCGAGCCCCAGCCCGAGCTGGCCATGGCCCACGCCCCGGCCGACCTGCTGCTCCTGCTGGAGGAGTCCGCCGGCCACGGTTCGATCGCGGCCGAGGAGCACCGGCTCCTCAGCCGTTCGCTCGAGCTCTCCGGCCTCGACGCCGGGGCGGCCATGACGCCACGGCGCGACATCGTCGCCGTCGAGGAGTGGGCCAAGGCCGGCGACGTGGCCATCCTCGCCCGCACGTCGGGGCGGTCCCGCATCCTCGTGCACGGCGGCGACCTCGACCACGTCGTCGGGGCCGTCCACGCCAAGGACATCATCCTCGTGGACCCGGCCCAGCGGCCCATCGTCACCGCCGGCGAGCTGGCCCGGCCGGTGCCCGTCACCCACGAGCACCACCGGCTCGAGGACCTCCTCGTCGAGATGCGGACGAGCCACCAGATGCTCACCGTGGTGGTCGACGAGCACGGCGTCGTCGTCGGCATCGTCACCCTGGAGGACGTGCTGGAGGAGCTGATCGGCGACTTCGAGGACGAGACCGATCGCCGGGACCGCCGCTGCCGCAAGGTGGCCGAGCGCGTGTACCGCCTCGAGGGCGGTCTGCGTCCCGACGAGCTGGAGGAGGAGACCGGCGTCGAGCTCCCCGACGGTGACTGGGACACGGTCGCCGGGTTCATGATCGCCGACCTCGACCGCGTCCCCAGCCTGGGCGACGAGGTCCACCTCGACGGGGCGACCCTCCGTGTGACCCGGGTCGACGGCTACGCCATCACCGAGATCCGCCTGGAGCTCGACGAGCAGGCGCCGCCCTCCCCCGGCGACGAGGACGACGACGAGGACGACTGATCGGCAAGGGTGGGGGGATGGAGATCCACCTCGTCGACGGGACCTATGAGCTCTTCCGCCACTTCTACGGCGCCCCGGGGCACCTGACCGACGGCGGCCGGGAGGTCGGCGCCACCCGGGCCACGGTCGGTTCGGTGCTGCGGATGCTGGAGGAGGGCGTCACCCACGTCGGGGTCGCGACCGACCACGTGATCGAGTCGTTCCGCAACGACCTGTGGCCCGGCTACAAGGACGGCTCCGGCGTCGAGCCGACGCTGAAGGCGCAGTTCCCGCTGCTGGAGGAGGTGCTGGAGGCGGCGGGCATCTGCACCATGGCCATGGTCGAGCACGAGGCCGACGACGCCCTGGCCGCCATGGCCTTCCTGGCGGCCGACGACGACGCCGTCGACCGGGTGGTGATCTGCACGCCCGACAAGGACCTGGCCCAGTGCGTGGGCGGGAAGATCGTGCAGATGGACCGGCGCAAGGGCATCACCGTCGACGCGGCCGGGGTGGAGGAGAAGTACGGCGTGGCGCCGGCGTCGATCCCGGACTGGCTCGGCCTGGTCGGCGACTCCGCCGACGGCTTCCCGGGGCTGCCGGGGTGGGGCGCCAAGTCGGCGGCCGCGGTGCTCCGGGCCTTCGGCCACATCGAGGACATCCCCGCCGACCCCGCCCACTGGCACGTGAAGGTGCGGAGCGCGGCGGCGCTCTCGAACACGCTCAACGAGCAGCGGGTCGACGCGCTGCTGTTCAAGCGGATCGCCACGCTCGAGCTCGACGCCCCGGTGCCGGAGTCGGTCTCCGCCCTCCACTGGGCCGGACCCACCGACGGCTTCGCCGCCCTCGCTGCCTCGATCGACGCCCCCGCCCTCGCCGAGCGAGCGGAGGCCCTGGCCCGAGCCCGGGCCTGACCT
>DASVEC010000289.1:0-2495 GCA_036380755.1 Iamia sp.
TCTCCGCCTCGGCCCCTCCGGCCGTCGACGGGTCCCGCCACACCGAGCCCCTCTCCCCCGAGGACGTGGCCGCCGCCGCGGCGCTGGCCGCCGCGGGCGACTCCGGGCCGTCCGATCCCGCCCCCTCCCCCGCCGCGCCCAGCGCCGGCCTCAGCGTCCTCGGTCTGGTCGCGGCCATCGTGGGCATCGCCGTCGGGGTCGCCGGCCTCCTCGCCCTGCCGTGGGCCACCGGCCCGGGTCCGGACCTCTCGTACCTCGACCTGCGCGACCTCGTCGATGCATCCGGGCCCGACATCGCCGCCGTCGCCAACGCCTTCGTCCTGACGGGAGCGCTGTTCGCGGTGGGCGCCGGCGGTGTCGTCGCCCTGGCCCGGGCCATCGGGGCCACGCCGCTCCGGGTCGTCGCCGGCATCGTCGTCGTGCTCGGCGTCGCCGGGCTCGCCGTCCTGGGCTTCGCCTCCATCGACGTCGACCAGCCCCTGACGGGCGCGACCGACACCGTCGGCGTGGGACCCGATGCCGGCGCCCCCGTCACCCTGCCCGACGGCACGCCCGTGACCGATCCGAGCACCGGGGACCCGGTGACCGTGTCCGAGGGCGACGCCGGCGCCGGTGCGCTGACCGACGAGCAGCTCGCCGGCGTGGCGGTGGTCCAGGGCGAGGACCGGTTGACCGATGCCGCCGTGGTCGGTGCCGGCGCGCTGGTCGCGACCGGCCTCCTGCTGCTGGTGGGGCTCGTGCTCCGGGGGACGGCGGGCCGCATCGTCGCCGCCGTCGGCCTCCTCGCCCTCGCCGGGTGGGCGGGCGCGACCGTGGTGACGCTGCGGGACCAGGCCGGGCTGGGCGACCTCGCCAACGTCGGCCTCGGTCCCTACGCCCTCGTGGCCAGCGCCGTGGTCCTGGCCGTGAGCGCCGCCCTCCCCGGCCGGAAGCGGCCGCGCCCGGCCGCCTAGCGCAGGCCCACCGCCCGGCGGTGGTAGGAACGCCGCCGTGCCCGACCCCGATCTGCCGATCGATCGACCGCTCGTCGCCGCCGGCCACCCGGCGGTCGTGGCCGCCGCCCACGAGGTGCTGGCGGCCGGCGGGTCGGCCGTCGACGCGGTGGTGGCCGGGGGTCTGACCGCCGCCGTCGCCGAACCCTGCCTGACCAGCCTGGCCGGCGGGGGCTTCGCCCTCGTCCGCACGGCGGCGGGCGAGGAGGTGCTCGTCGACTTCTTCGTCGACACGCCGGGCCGGGGCCTCGCCGAGCGACCCACCCCGCACTTCGACGAGGTCGAGGTGCGCTTCGAGGCCGCTCGCCAGACCTTCCACTGCGGCCCCGGGTCGATCGCCGTCCCCGGCTGCCTGCCCGGGTACCGCCACCTCCACGAGCGCTTCGGCCGGCTCCCGCTCGCCGACGTGGTGGGGCCCGCGGCCCGCCTGGCCGCCACCGGCGTCGAGCTGGCGCCCCGCCAGGCCGGCATCGTGGCCCTGCTGGAGCCGATCCTCCTGCGCACCGGGGCCGGGCGGGCGCTGTTCGCCCCGGAGGGCCGGCTGCTCGCGGCCGGCGACGTCCTGCGCAACCCGGACCTGGCCGAGATCCTCGCCGCCCTGGGTGCGGGCGACGACGTGGGCTTCGCCTCGGGGGCGCTGGCCGACGCCCTGCTGGCCGTGACGGCGGCCGATGGCCTCGTCACCGCCGACGACCTCGCCGCCTACCGCGTGGTCGAGCGGGTGCCGCTCGAGGTCGACTGGCGGGGCCGCCGGGTGCTGACCAACCCGGCGCCGTCGTTCGGCGGGACCCTCGTCGCCGCCGCCCTCGAGCGGCTCGCCGCCGTCGACCTGCCGGCCGGCCACCCCGGGTGGGTCGATGCCCTCGTCGGCGTCACCGCCGCGGTCGACGCCGACCGGGCCCGCATCCTCGCCGGCGGGATGGGCGACGGCCGTCCCGCCTCGGCCCGGGGCACGACCCACATCAGCGTGTGGGACGGGGCCGGCGGGGCCGCCTCGATGACCACGTCGAACGGCGAGTGCTCGGGCGATGTCCTGCCCGGCACCGGGATCCTGGCCAACAACATCCTCGGCGAGGAGGACCTCCACCCCCACGGCTTCCACGCCGCCCCGCCCGGCCTGCGGGTCGCGTCGATGATGTCGCCCACGGTCGTCGTGGGCCCCGACGGCCGGACCGAGGTCGTCGTCGGCAGCGGGGGCAGCAAGCGCATCCGCTCGACGATCGTGCAGGTCCTGGTGGGCGTGCTGGTCCACGGTCTCGACCCCCGGGCCGCCGTCGACGCCGCCCGAGCCCACTGGGACGGCGACCACACCGAGGTCGAGCCGGGTCTGCCCCCCGCCGCCCGGGACCTCCTCGCCGCCCGGGGCCCGGTCAACACCTGGCCCGGCCCCAGCGTCTACTTCGGCGGTGCCCACCTCGTCGTCCCCGGCATCGCCGCCGCCGGCGACCCCCGCCGCGACGGCGCCCCCTGATCCCCACCCCTCCCCCATCGAACTTCGTGCGC
>DASVEC010000290.1:0-2470 GCA_036380755.1 Iamia sp.
CCCGTCCTGCTCACCGGGGACAACGAGCGGGCCGCCCGCCACGTCGCCAGCCAGGTGGGCATCGACGAGGTCGTCGCCGAGGTGCTGCCGGCCGACAAGGTCGACGTCGTGCGCCGGCTGCAGGACGAGGGCCGGGTCGTGGCCATGGTCGGCGACGGCGTGAACGACGCCGCCGCCCTGGCCCAGGCCGACCTCGGCCTGGCCATGGGCACCGGCACCGACGTGGCCATCGAGGCCTCCGACCTCACGCTGGTGCGGGGCGACCTGCGCGCCGCGGCCGACGCCATCCGCCTCAGCCGCCGGACCCTGGCGATCATCAAGGGCAACCTGTTCTGGGCCTTCGCCTACAACGTGGCCGCCCTGCCCGTCGCCGCCGCCGGTCTGCTGAACCCGATGCTGGCCGGCGCCGCCATGGCCTTCAGCAGCGTCTTCGTGGTGACCAACAGCCTCCGCCTGCGCCGGTTCCGGCCCGCGGGCTGACCCCACCCCCGCAACCGGTGATCAGATCGGACGGCTTCCCGTCCGATCTGATCACCGGTTCGGGTGAGGCGAGCGGCCGGGTCCGGGGCGGGGCAGGCTGGGCGTCATGACCGATCTCGCCTCCCGCGCCTCCGAGCTGCTCCGGCTGCACCACACCGGCACCACCCTCGTCCTCCCCACCGTCTGGGATGCCTGGTCGGCCCGGGCCGTCGTGGCCGCCGGGTTCCCGGCCCTGAGCATCGGCAGCCACCCCCTCGCCGACTCCCGGGGCCAGAAGGACAACGAGGGCATGACCCTCGACGACGCCCTCGACGGGATCGGACGGATCACCGCCGCCGTCGACGTCCCGGTCACGGCCGACGTCGAGTCGGGCTACGGCACCCCCGCGGCCGAGCTGGTCGAGCGGGTCCTCGACGCCGGTGCCGTCGGCATCAACGTCGAGGACACCGTCCACGCCGAGAAGCGGATGCGCAGCGTCCAGGAGCACGCCGACTACATCGGCGCCATCCGGGCCGCCGCCGACGAGGCCGGGGTCGAGCTGGTGATCAACGCCCGCACCGACGCCTTCTTCGGGACGACCCAGGTGTTCGACGACCCGCTGGCCGAGGCCATCACCCGGCTGAAGGCGTGCGAGGAGGCCGGCTCGCGCTGCTCCTACCCGGTGAAGACGCCCGACGCCGATGCCCTCCGGACCCTGCTCGCCGAGCTCGCGGGCCCGGTCAACACCATCGCCCACCCGGTCGCCGGATCGTCGGCCGGCTCGCTCGACGACCTGCGGGCGCTGGGCGTCCACCGGGTCACCTTCGGTCCGCTGCTCCAGATGGCCCTGACCGAGAAGGTCACCGAGCTGGTCGCCCCCTGGGCTCAGGCGTAGCGGGCGACGAGCTGGGCGCCGATCTCGGCCAGGCGGGCGCGGGCGGCGACGGGCGTGACGACCTCGATGCCGGCGCCGTAGCCGGCCAGCTGGTCGACCACGACCTCCCACGACGGGCCGCCGATGGTGACGGGAACGCGCCCGTCGGGCCGGGCCGGGGCGTCGTCGTGGACGACGAGGTCGCGGCCCCAGTGGAAGCGGAGCCCGCCCACGAGCCCCGGGTCGGCCAGGGCCTCGACCCCGGCGGCGGTGCGGCGCCCGTCCATCTCGGCCACCACCCCGGCCCACGTCTCGGCCAGGTCGAACCCGTCGGGGCGCTCGGACGGCCGATCGGTGCGGGCGACCGATTGCACCCGCCACACCCGGAAGGTGCGCAGGCCCTTGGCCGTGTTGGCGACGAGGTACCAGGTGCGCCCCTTCTGCACGAGGCCCAGGGGGCTGACGGTGCGCTGGGTCTCGACCCGTTCGCGGTCGGCGTACCCCAGCTCGACCTGGATGCCGTCGACCACCGCCCGTTGCAGCTCGTCGAGGAACGGCGGCGGGGTCGGGGGCTGGGCGCCCCAGCTGGCCGGGTCGAGCATCACCGCCGAGGCGGCGGCCTCGGCATCCGCTCGGAACGTCTCCGGCAGCGCCTGGACCAGCTTGCGCAGGGCCGACTTGGCCTCGGGCGTGGCCGACGAGGAGGGGCCGGCGACGAGGAACAGGGTGCGGGCTTCGGCCGCGGTGAGGCCCGACAGGTCGGTGCGGGCCCCGCCCAGCAGCGACCACCCGCCGCCCCGGCCGGCCTGCGAGTAGACGGGGATGCCGGCCATGCCCAGGGCCTCGAGGTCGCGGCGGGCGGTGCGCTTGGAGACCTCGAGCTCCTCGGCCACCTCGGCCGCCGTGACCCGCCCCTTGGACTGGAGCAGGAGGAGGGTGGCCACGAGACGGTCGGCGCGCACGGTCCGCAGTGTCGCACCTCAAACCGGCCAGGACATGGCCACTTCGGCGGGCGATGATGACCGCCGTGGCCCGCTCGACCGCACCCGTGCTCACCCGTCGCCAGCTGGGCCGGGCCCTGCTCGCCCGGCAGGACCTGCTGGCCCGGGTCGCTCGCCCGGTGCCCGACGAGATCGC
>DASVEC010000291.1:0-3200 GCA_036380755.1 Iamia sp.
GGGTCTTCACCGTGTTCACCGAGATGAACATGGCCTCGGCGATCTCGCGGTTGTCGCGGCGGTCCACGAGGTGGCGCAGGACCTGCTGCTCTCGCGCGCTGAGCCCGATCCACGTCGGCCCGTCGCCGTCGTGGCGCGGCGACCCGCCGGGTGGTTCGACGCCCAGGTCGCGGTACACCCGGACGTAGCCCTCGGGCCGCGTCAGCTCGGCCAGGTCGGCCAGCCGGCGGCGGGCGGCCTGGTGGGCACCGCGCGCCGCCTCGGCCCGGCTGGCCAGGACGAGGGCCTCGATCCGGTGACGCAGGTCGTGCTGACCGTCGCGCCGCATCCGCTCGACCGTGGCGAGGGCGGCCTCGATGCGACCACGGGCGAGGGCGATCCGGGCGCCGAGGAGGGCGCGGACGGGCCCCGTCGGCAGCCGTTCGATCAGCACCTCGGCCCGGTCGACGTCGCCCGCGGCGAAGTGGACGAGGGCATCGACCGCGTCGACCACCGGGCGCAGGCCCGGCTCGGCCCCGGGTGGGCCGAGCCGGCGGTCGACGTCGACGACGGTGCCGATGGCCTCCAGGTGGGCGCCGCCGCTCGAGGCTACGAGGGCCTGCTCCAACCGGGCCAGGGTCACGGTGCCGGAGCACCCCACCCGCTCGGCGGAGCGGATGGCGGCCCCGAGCTCCCGGCGGGCGTCGTCGGGGCGGTCCCGCTCCCGGGCCACGATGGCCAGCGCCAGGTGGGCCCCGGCCGCCTCCCCGGGCTCGGCGTCGGCGTGCGCGAGCACCTCGCGGGCCAGCATCTCGGACCGGCGCAGCTCGCCCCGGGACGCGGCTTCCGAGGCACGGCAGCCCGAAGGAGCGTCGTCGAGGACGCTCGTCTGCTCGGGCTCGCACGTCATGGCGGTTCCCTTGCTGTGACGATGGGGGAATGGCCGAGGAACCGCTGTCGAGGGTAGCCCCGGGTGGCGCACTGTGCCGGGGTTGGCGCCTCACCCGCGGCGGGTGACGCCCCGGCCCGGCGACCGGTCCACCCTCGGACCGTGGCCATCACCACCTACGAGCTCCGGTTCGAGGGGTTGCTCGACGCGCGGGACCTGGCCGTGTTCGACGGCGTCCACATCACCAGCGACGCCACCTCGGTGACCGTCTGCGCCCGGATCGTCGATCCCGAGGCGCTCGAGGGCCTGCTGGTGGCCGGTCGTCAGCTCGGCCTGCGGGTGGTCACGGTGCGGCCGCTGTCGGGTTGACCGGTCCCTCCGGCTCGTGGGCGGCCGGGCCGATCAGCCGCAGGGCGAGGGCGCGCCGCACGGCGTCGGCCCGGGTCGTCGCCTCCAGCTTGCGGTAGACGGCCTTGACGTGGGTCTTGAGGGTGTTGACCGAGACCTCCAGATCGGCGGCGATGGCCTCGATCGACCGGGCCGACTGCAGGGTGGTGAGCACCGCCAGCTCGCGCTCGGTGAGGGCCTCGGCCAGACGCACGGCGTCGCCGGCGTCGAGGAGGAAGAGCAGGTCGGTGAGGTAGGGCGAGGGCTCGGTGCCCCGCAGCCCGTGCAGGGCCTCGACCACGCCGTCGCGGTGGTCGAGGAAGACGGTCAGGTAGCCGTCGACCGCGCCCCGGTGGACGGCGCGGCCGATGTGGCGACGCACCCGGAGGGGGTCGCGCAGGCTGCGGACGCGGAGCAGGTCGGCCTCGATGCGAGCGCCCAGCGAGGCCGCCGGGCCGAGATCCTCGGCGAGGAGATCCTGCGCCCGGGCCCGGTCGCCCACGCCCAGCGCGGCCCACGCCCGCAGCACCACGGCCTGGGGCTGGTCGGCGTCGGGCCGGTCGCCGAGGACGGCCTGGGCCTCGAAGGCGTCCCCGCCGAGCAGGTGGAGCCGGGCCTCGGCCTGGTCGAGCCACGCCGGCAGCGGGTCGGGGAGCGGGTGGAGGTGCGGGGAGCGGCGGGCCGCCTCGATGATGTCGAAGGCCTCGGCCGATCGGCCCTGCATCCAGCGGGCCCGGGAGAGGGCGGCGGCGGCGCGCACGACGAGGTGGGCCGCCCCCGACCGCCGGGCCACCGTCCCCGCGGTCACCAGCGCGGGCGCGGCATCGTGGACCTGGCCCTGCTCGAGAAGGGCGGTGCCGACCGCCAGGTGACTCCACGCCGTCCCGGGGCCTTCGGGCCCGACGAGGTCGCGCGCCTTGGCCATCCCGTCGGCGGCGAGGGCGAGGGCCTCGGTCAGCCGGCCCTCGCACGACAGGAGGCTGGCGTGCACGCCGGGGACGATGACGTGGGCCATGCCCCCCTCGAAGGGCGCCCACGGCGCCATCTCGAGGAAGGCCCGGCGGGCCTCGTCGAACCGGCCCAGCTGGGCGAGCGCCTCGACCTGGACGGCCGCCGCCGACAGCTGCACGTAGGGCCAGCCGACGCGGTCGCGGTCGAGCGCCTTGTGCAGGGTGAGGGCCCCCTCGAGGTCGCCCCAGAGGAGGTGGGTCTGGGCCCGCAGGTAGGTGACGAGGGGGGCCAGCTCGTCGGCCCGGCCGGCGGCGTCGGCCCACGCCGCCGCCTGCTCGGTCCAGCGGCTGGCCTCGTCGGGCCGGCCGACCATCAGCATCAGCGCGGCCCGGTCCGCGCCCTGCTGGGGGTCGAGGGGGACGCTCGTGGTCGGCAGGCGGTCGACCCACCGCTCGATGGCCTCCCGCCCACCGGCGAACCAGGTCGTCACGTGGTGCGCCGCGATCAGGTCCCACGCGGCCGCCTCGTCACCGGCCGCCAGCCACTCGTCGATGGCGCCCTCGACGTCGCCGTGCTGCTCCTGCCACTGGGCCGCGGCGCGGTGCGTGGCCGCGACGCGACCGGGGTCGTCGGCCTCGAGCCGCGCCACCAGCGCCCGGCGCACCAGCCGGTGCAGCCGGTACGAGGGCCGGGAGGCATCGGCCGCCACGACGACGGTGGTCTCGCGGGCCAGCTCGGCCAGGACGGCCGCCGAGTCCCGCCGCCCGGTGATGGCGTCGCCCATCTCGGCGGTGACCGCGGCGAGGGGGGCGATCTCGAGGACGAGCCGGCGCTGGTCCGGGCGCAACCCGTCCAGGTGCGGCGCCACCGCCTCGTCGAGCCAGGACGGGTCGTCCAGGGTGCCCTTCCGTCGCGCCGCGGCTGCGGCCGCGGCGAAGGTGACGTCGCCCTCGGTCAGGTCGTGCACCTCGGCGGCGAGGACCGGTGGGACGTC
>DASVEC010000292.1:0-2251 GCA_036380755.1 Iamia sp.
GCCGGCATCGCCGAGATCGACGCCGACAGCTGGCGGACCAAGGCAGCGAAGGAGGCACGGGACGAAGCACGAGCCGAAGGCATGACGCCGCTCCTCACGAAGGACGTCGAGACCGTGCAGGCCATGGCCAAGGCGCTCCGCTCAGACCCCAAGGCGGCGCCGTTCCTCGCCCCCGGCAGCGGCGACGCCGAGCAGGTCCTTGTCTGGGAGGACGGGGAGACCGGCGTCATGCGCCGGGCGATGCTCGACTGGCTCCCCCACCAGGTCCCCGGCCGGCGGGTCGTCATCCCCGACTACAAGACCTGCGCCGACGCTGAGCCCTCCGCTCTGGAGAAGGCGATGCACAACCACGGCCACCACATGCAGGGCGATTGGTACCGGGCCGGCGCCATGGCCCTCGGCCTCGTCAGGCCAGACGCAGCCTTCGTCTTCATCTGCCAGGAGAAGGAACCCCCCTACCTGGTCACCGTCTACGAGCCCCACCCCACCGCGTGGCTGGTCGCCGCGTCGAAGAACCGGTGGGCCATCGACACCTACAAGCAGTGCACCGACACGAACACCTGGCCGGGATACACGACCGACGTCGTGCAGCTCCGACTGCCCCGCTGGGTCGAGATCCAGGAGGGCATCGAAGGATGACCAACAGCTACGCCACCCCCGTGCCCGCTCAGAACCACCAGCCCGCCGTGGTGGCCACCCCCACCCAGATCGGCCAAGCCACCTTCGTCGAGCAGTCCAGGGCCGTCGCCGAAGTCCAGGCGGCCGTGCTCGTCGCCCAGTCCGTGCCCCGCAACATCGCCGCCGTGCGGGACGCCATGCGCCAGTCGTGCGGTATGACCGCCTTCGCTGAGCGGGCGTTCTACCGCTACCCCCGCGGTGGTCAGACGGTCACCGGCGGATCCGTCTACCTCGCCCGGGAGCTGGCCCGCTGCTGGGGCAACATCCAGTACGACGTCGGCGAGCTGCGCCGCGACGACCGGGCGGCCGAATCCGAGATGCGCGCCTGGGCCTGGGACGTCCAGACCAACGCCCGATCGTCGCTCACCTTCATCGTGCCCCACAAGCGGGATCGCACGGGCGGGCCAGTCGTGCTCAGCGACATGCGGGACATCTACGAGAACAACGCCAACATGGGCGCCCGCCGGCTCCGTGAGGCCATCTTCTCCATCCTGCCCGTCTGGTTCACCGAGGAGGCGAAGGATCTCTGCCAGGCCACGATCCGCAGGGGCGACGGCACCCCGCTGGCCGACCGCATCAGCGCCGCCATCGCCGCCTTCGACCAGATCGGCGTGACCCAGACCCGGCTGGAGCAGAAGCTCGGCCGGGCCTCGGACCGGTGGAACGAGTACGACATCGCCCAGCTGCTCGTGACGCACCGCTCCATCGAGCGGCGCGAGATCGCCATCGATGACGAGTTCCCGCCGCCGAAGGTCACGGCCTCCGAGGCCCGGGGCGACGACTCCCCACCGCCGGTCACCGTGGCCGAGGCCGCTGCACCACCGGCCGCCGAGCCCGCCAAGGCCGAGGAGCCAGCGCCGACGCCCGAGCCCGAGCCGGCCGCCACGGCCAGGCCGACGTCGGCGGCCGAGATGAAGGCGCTGCTCAAGAAGTCGCCGCTCGGCTACGGCGCCACCGTCACGAAGGTCGACGAGACGATCGGCGACGGGACCGGCGCTCTCGCCACGCCCACCGCCATCCTGAACGACCCCCAGGCGCTCGACTTCGCCCTGGCCCTCATCGAGGGGCGAGAGCAGTGACCACCACCGCTGTGTGGCGCTGCGAAGGGCAGCGCTCCATCTTCGACGAGGACGGTCCGGCATCGGTGTGCTGCGGCACCAGCATGCGGCGACTCCACGCCCACCACTGGCAGTGCCTGGCCTGCGGTTTCGCCTGGTTCATGGGGGCGCACCCATGAGGATCGAGATCGAGATCGCCGACGAGCACGCTCCCACGGTCCGCTCCTACGCCAAGGGCATCCTCACCAACACCGGCCACGCCGACCCGGCGCTGATGGCACTCGCCTCGTCTCTGGTGGCGCGGCTCCCCGCCCCGCCCTGCGGTGCGCTGTTGGAGTGCTTCTGCCGAGACCTGGGCGTGCCTGGTCCGGGCGGCCTGGGCTACGAGTGCAAGCTCTCCGAGGGCCACCACGGAGACCACCAGTGGCACTCCGGATACCGGCCTGAGATCGTCATCCGCTGGCCCGAGCCGGAGGCCGACCGATGATCGAGCTCGGACTCATCGACGGGCGAGC
>DASVEC010000293.1:0-3334 GCA_036380755.1 Iamia sp.
GCGACCACCACCCCGCTGGCCATCGCCACCTACGCCGGGCACCGAGGGCACCCGGTGCGGCTGGCGGCCGGGATCTGGGACGAGCTGCCCACGACCGGCGACGTCGGCGCCCGCGCCGTCCTGCAGTCCCACCCCGATCTGGTGGTCGAGGTCGCCTGTCCCGGCGACCCCACCGACATCGACACGACGGCCGATCTGGCTCGCTGGGTGACCGGCGACCGATGAGCCGCCGCCCGCGCCACGGTCGACCCTGGACGACGCCATCCCGATCCGAGGAGCCACCATGACCGCCGGCTACACGACCGTGGGCGATCTCGACGTCTACCGCGAGGTGGTGGGCGAGGGCCCGCCGCTCGTCCTCCTGCCCGGAGGGCTCCTCACCTGGGAGCTCAACTTCGGCAACATCCGCGACGCCCTGGCCGAGGAGCACACGACGATCGCCATCGAGCTCCAGGGCCATGGCCGCACCGCCGACATCGACCGGGCCCCGAGCCTCGCGGCGATGGCCGACGACGTCACCGCCGTCCTGGCCGACCTGGGCCACGAGCGGGCCGCCGTCTACGGCTTCAGCCTCGGCGCCATGGTCGCCCTCGAGCTGGCCCTGCGCACGCCGTCGGTCGTCGAGCGCCTGGTGTTCGGCTCGGCCGCCTACGCCCCCGACGGCAGCGTCGACCTGGGCGATCCCGAGGCCGATCCCCCGAACCCCCGCATGCCGACCCCGGAGGACTTCGCCGCCATGGAGGCGGCCTACCGAGCCGTGGCGCCCGACCCCGACGGCTTCGAGGCCTTCTCCGAGAAGCTCCAGCCGACCGTGCACGAGTACGTCGGCTGGCCCGCCGGCGACATCCGCACGCTCGAGACCCCGACGCTCGTCCTCCTCGGCGATACCGACTTCGTCACCATCGAGCACGCCGCCGGGATGGCCGAGCTCCTCCCCCACGGCCAGCTCGCCGTCGTCCCCGACGCCACCCACATGGGCATGACCCGGCGCCCCGAGCAGGTCCTGGCCCTGATCAGGCCGTTCCTGGTGTCATGACCGGAGCCATCCTCCGGACCTGGGCGTACCCCGCCACCAGCACCGCGGCCGTGCCCAGGGCGAGGCCGAGGGCGCAGGCCCGACCCCACCCGCCGGCGTCGTAGGCCGCCGCGCCCACGGCCGAGCCCAGGGCGCCGCCCACGAAGTAGACGGTCATGTAGGCCGACGTGATCCGGCTCCGGGCCTCGGGGGCGAGCTCGTAGATGATCGTCTGGTTGAGGACCTGGATGCCCTGCACGCCGACGTCGAGGACGACCACCCCGGCGACGATGGCGGCGACGGAGCTCTGGCCGGCCCAGAGGAGCCCGAACGACGCCACCACGGCGAGGGCGGCGCCGATGCGGCTGGGCGCGGCGTGGCCCCGGTCGGCGAGCCGCCCCGCCAGGGTCGCGCACAGGGCGCCCGCCGCCCCGACCAGGCCCAGCAGGCCGATGGCGCCGTCGCCCCAGTCGAACGGGGCCGCGGCCAGGTGGAACGAGACCGTGGTCCAGAAGACCGAGAAGGAGGCGAAGCCGAGGGCGCCGAGCAGGGCCGACCGGCGCAGCTCGGGCAGGTCCCGCAGGAGGACGGCCGTCGAGGCCAGCACGGCGCCGTACCCGATCCGGTCCCGCTCCCCGTCGGGCGGCAGGAGACGGGCCAGCGCCACCGCCAGGGCCACGGCGACCATCGCCGCCACGACGAACACCGCCCGCCACCCGAGCAGGCCGGCGATGCTGCCGGCCACGGTGCGGGCCAGGAGGATCCCGAGCAGCAGCCCGGTCATGACCGTCCCGACGGCCCGGCCCCGCACGCCGTCGCCGGCCAGGCCGGCCGTGAGGGCCACGAGCAGCTGGGCCGCCACCGCCCCCAGCCCCACGACCACCAGGGCGAGGGCCAGCACCGGCAGCGACGGCGCCACCGCCGCCCCGACGAGCGCCACCGCCATGCCGCCCAGGACCGTCGGGATCAGTCGACGCCGGGCCACCAGGTCGCCCAGCGGCACCACCAGCGCCAGCCCGGTGGCGTAGCCGACCTGGGCGGCGGTGACGACCAGGCCGGTGCGCCCCTCGCTCGTGCCCAGGTCGTCGCCGATCGTGTGCAGCAGCGGCTGGGCGTAGTACAGGTTCGCCACCGCCAACCCCGTCGCCGCCGCCAGCCCCCAGGTTCCCCACCTCCCCCCGAACCGGTGATCAGATCGGACGGCTTCCCGTCCGATCTGATCACCAGTTCGCATCGTTCGGCTTCTGCTCCTCGGTGATCATGCGGTAGCGGTCGGGGAGGCGGTACTGGGCGAAGTTGAAGACGGTGCGCTTGTAGTCCCAGCAGCGGTCGAGGTCGACGACGGCGATGACGACCTCGTCGTCCTCGGTGATGGCCCGGGCCACGACCTCGCCGCCGGGCGAGATGATCTGGCTCTCGGCCAGCGACCACACGCCCTCCTCCACGCCGCCCTTGGCCACGCCGACGACCCACGTGCCGTTCTGGTACGCCCCGGCCGCCATCACGAGCGTGTTGTGGTGCCCGGCGAGGCGGTCCTGGCCCGGGTCGGGCTGGTAGTGGATCGGCGTGTTGTAGCCGATCAGCACCAGCTCGACGCCCTGGAGCCCGAGCACCCGGTAGGTCTCGGGCCAGCGCCGGTCGTTGCACGTGGCCTGGCCGACGAGCCCCCCGAACGCCTCGTGGACCTCGAACCCCGGGCCGGGCTCGAAGTACCGCCGCTCCAGGTGCTGGAACGCCCGCCACGGCTCGGCCTCCTCGTGCCCGGGCACGTGGACCTTGCGGTACTTGTTGACGATCCGGCCGTCCCGCTCGACGAGGACCGCGGTGTTGTAGCGGTGGCCATCGGGCGTGACCTCGGCGTAGCCGAGCTGGAAGCCGACGCCGAGCCGCTTGGCCTCGTCGAACAGCGGCTGGGTCGCCGGGCCCGGCATGTGGGTCTCGAAGTAGCCGTCCAGCTCGACCACGTCGTCGATCGCCCAGCGGGGGAAGAACGTCGTCAGCGCCAGCTCGGGGAACACGACCAGCTCGGCGCCCCGGTGGTGGGCGGCCCGCAGCAGGGTGATCAGACGCTCGACGACGTCGGCCCGGGTGTCGTCCTTGGCCACCGGGCCCATCTGGGCCGCGGCCACCACCACCTCGCGGGGGAACGTCCCCGTCAGCCACCGACCGGATGCCGCGAGCGGACTCATGGGAGCGAGTCTGCCGTGGCCAGGTCGGTCAGCACGTCGAGCAGGACGTTGGCACCGGCCTCGAGGTCCCGATCGTGGGTCAGCTCGGCCGGGTTGTGGCTCACCCCGTCGACGCTGGGGGTGAAGACCA
>DASVEC010000294.1:0-7077 GCA_036380755.1 Iamia sp.
GGGGGTGTCGGCCACGGATCCCATCATCGCCGATGATGCGGACCGAAGCTGTCCGCATCGGTCCGTACCGTGAGCCTCATGACCACCACGACGACCCCCCTCACCGCCACCACCACCTTCACCTCGTGGGACGAGGAGCCCGGCTACGGCGAGGACGCCCCCCTGCCCCGGCTGGCCCACGCCCGGGTCGCCTTCACCTACACCGGCGACATCGAGGCCACCTCCGAGGCCCACTTCGCCATGTACTACGCGGCCGACGGCACCGGGACGTCGCAGGGCTTCGAGCTGGTGACCGGCACGAAGGACGGCGAGGAGGGCACGTTCGTCGTCCACCACGTCGACGACTTCGGCGGCGACGGCGTCACGTCGGAGTACTCGGTGGTCGAGGGGTCGGGCACCGGCGTCTTCGCCGGGCTCGCCGGGTCGGGCTCGTACCAGCTCGGCCACGGCACCAAGGAGTGGGAGTGGTCGCTGTCGTGACCGCCTCGGTCCCCGACGTCGCCCGGCGGGAGGTGCTGGCCCACCGGGTCGCCGCCCATCAGCTCGACCGGTCCGGTCCGACCGAGGCCGGCGACCTGGCCATCGTCGACCTCGGCGTGCAGGACACGCCGACCGGCTCGGCGGCCCAGTCGCTCGCCGCCCGGCTACCGCCCACCAGTGACGTCGACACCACCGACGGGCGCCGCTGGACCTCCGTGTGGGGCGTGCGGGGCGCCCCCCACGTCCACCGGCGCGGGGACCTCCGCGCCCTCGCCGCCGCCCTCTGGCCGGTCGATGCCGACGACGCCGCCGCCCGGCTGGCGGGCACCGGCACCTACTTCCGCAAGAACGACGTCGACTCGCTCGAGGTGGTGCGGCTCACCGCCGCGGCCTACGAGGAGGTCGTCACCGAGGAGATGCCCAAGGGCGAGGCCAGCGCCGCCCTCACCGAGCGGGTGCCCGACCAGGCCGTCTCGTGGTGCCGGGGCTGCGAGGCCCACCACCTCTCCGACCAGCTGATGCGGGTCGCGGCGCTGCCCGGCGGGGCCCGGCTCGTCCCCGGCGGCACCGCCACCCTCGCCCCCATCCCCCGCTGGCCGGGCCTGCCCGACGACCGGGCGGGCCTCGACGCCCTGATCCGCACCTACCTCGCCCTCAACGGGCCGACGCCCCGCGGGGACGTGGCCGCCTACTTCGGCACGACCCAGAAGACGCTGGCCGAGGCCTGGCCCGACGACCTCGAGGACGTCACCGTCGACGGGCGCAAGGCCGTCGTGCTGGCGTCGACCCTCGACGCCCTGGCCGACGCGCCCGCCCCCCGCCTCACCCGGCTCCTCCCCCGGGGCGATCCCTGGCTGCTGGCCCGCGACCGCGACCTCACCGTCCCGGACAAGGCGCACCACAAGGTCCTGTGGCCCATGCTCGGCCACCCCGGCGCGGTGCTGGTCGACGGTGAGGTCGTCGGCGCCTGGCGCACCAAGGCCACCGCCAAGCGCCTCGACATCACCGTCACCGCCTTCACGTCCGTGCCGAAGACCCGGAAGGCCGAGGTCGAGACGGAGGCCACCCGCATCGCCGCCCTGCGCCAGCGAGACGACGTCACCGTCACCTGGTCCTAGGGCATGCCCATCTCGCGGATGTCGCCGCTGCGGGAGACCTGCATGTAGCACTGGTAGAGCGTCTCGCGGAGGACCTTCGCCAGCTCGGGGCGGGCCTCGACCCGGCGCAGGGCCTCGTCCATGTCCACGACCTCGCCGCCCGGGCCGTGCAGGGAGGACTCGCCCGGGTACCCCGTGAAGCGAGCGACCAGCCCGACCTTGCGCAGCACCGGGTGCAGCGTTCCCGGGCGGTGTCGGTCCAGGTACCGCATACGCCGGACGTCGAGCGGGAAGCGGTCGCCGTCAGCGCCGCCGTTCCAGAGGGCGGCGGCCCGCTCGGCGAACGGGATCACCCGATCGCCCGGGCCGGTCCACCCGGCCACCGTCCCGGGTGGCACCTCGCCGTTCGCCTCCCGGGCGACCGTCTGGATGTAGTCCATCACGTGGACCTGCTCTGCCATCAGCCGGAGGACGACGTCGTGGAGGGTGGCCGGCTCCCCGTCGACGTCGACGAGGGCCTCGGTGGCGAGGTCGACCACCCGGTAGTCGAGCGCCTCGATCAGCGGCACGATCCCCGCCGGCCACCATCTCAAGGCGGTGCGCAGCTGCGGGGAGGTCAGGCTCACGGCGACCGCCTCAGGAGGCGAGCTGGGTCTCGAGGGCGCTGGCGAGCTCGGCGCGATTGCGGACGCCGAGCTTGGCGTAGATGCGGACCAGGTGGCTGTCGACGGTGCGGACGCCGACGTAGAGCTGCTCGGCCATGTCCTTGCGGGGCAGGCCCTCGGCGGCGAGCTGGGCGACCTCGCGCTCGCGGCGGGTGAGGGGCACCGGGGCGCTGGCGGCGACCAGACCGGGCGAGCGCACCTCGTCGCAGCGAGCGCGCCACTGCTCCCCCTTCACCGCCCAGGCGGCGGCCGAGCGAGGGTCGCCGCCGGCCCGGGCGGCCTCGTCGGCGGCGTGAGCGGCCTCGCTGGCCAGCAGCCACGCCCCCATCTCGGCGAAGCCCTCGGCCACGGCACCGAGGGCGTCGGCCGAGCGGGCGACCACGGCGGCGGCGTGGTCGCGCAGCAGGGCGAAGTAGCGACCCTCGGCCCCGGCCAGCACCCCGTCGAGACGAGCCTGCACGGTCTCGGCCCGGCCCAGCCGCACGACGTCGTGGAGACAGGCGACCTCGCCGTTGAGGTCGCCGGTGGCGGCGAGGGCGTCGGCCCCGGCCACCAGCAGGCGGTGGGCCTCGTCGTGGTCGCCGTCGAGCCACGCCACCGCGGCCCTGGCCCGGTACACGGACTGGTCGTAGACCCGGGCCGGGTGGCCCTCGGTCCGGTCGACGGCGTCGAGCTCGGCCCGCGCCGCGGCGGCATCGCCCCGCTGGGCGAGCGCCAGGGCGAGGGCGGCCCGCGACCACCGCTGCATCCCCCAGTGACCCATCAGCTCGAACGACCGGGCCGAGCCGGTGAGCGCCTCGACGGCGGCCGCGGTCCGCCCCTGGAGCAGGCGCAACCAGCCCTCCGACAGCAGGGTGTGGGCCATGCGCGACGTCTCGCCCGTCTCCTCGGCCCGCCGGGCCCACTCCTCGGCGTAGGCCTCGGCCTCGGCGAAGCGCCCCGACTCGACCAGGCAGGCGATGCGCGCCGCGCCCAGCTCCCGGCTCCCGATCAGCAGACCCTGCTCGCCGAGGGCGGCGTAGACCTCGAGCGCCTGCTCGACCACGTCGAGGGCCTGCTCCGGCCGGATCTGCGAGCGGAAGGCCTGGTTGAGCGCCAGCGCGGCCTGGATGTGGACCCGGCCGGGCGGCCGGGTGATCAGCGGCTCGGCGAGGTCCCGCGCCGGTCCGGGCCGACCGGAGAAGGCGGACAGGGTGGCGCGCACGCACACGGCCTCGTCGGTCCACTCGCTGGGGACGAGGAGGTCGACGGCGTCGAGGGCGCGCAGGGCGGCGGCCTCGTCGCCCCGGTGCCAGTACTCCGAGATGGCCCTGACCATGGCGGCCATGGCCTGCTCGTCCTCGGTGGTGACGAGCTCGTCCAGCTCGTCGGCCACCGCGGCGGTGCCGTCGGCGTCGCCGGCCTGGTAGAGGATGTCGGCCAGGACCTCGCCCACGGCGAAGGTGCGCTCACGGGCGAAGGCCTCCCGGGCCAGCCGCTCGGCCAGCTCGAAGTCGCTGGAGAACCGGGCGATGCGGGCCGCCCGGGTCAGCAGCTCGGGGTCGACGTCGAGACCGGACTCGACCGACCAGGTGGCGAGCCGCACGGCGTCGCCCCGGCGGCGGGCGCCGGTGGCCTGCAGCCCCTCGGCCAGGCGGTAGAGGATGGCCCGGCGCTCGTCCGGCGGGGTCTCGGCCCGGAGCACCTCGCCGTAGAAGGGGTGGACGACCCGCACCACGAGGCGGCGCTCGTCGGGGTCGGCGGCGATGAGGCCGGCCCGCTCGAGCACGACGAGCGTCGAGGACGGGGCCAGGTGGTCGAGCTCGCCGGCGCCGAGGGGCTCGCCGAAGGCGATGGCGCGCAGGAGGTCGCGGGCCTCGGTGTCGAGCCCGGCCAGCCGCCGGTGGACCAGGTCGGCGAGACGGGGCACGGCGTCGTCGGCCACGCGCGACGAGGACGGCTCGACCTCGGCCCCGGCCGGTGCGGCCTCGTCCTCGCCCCCCAGCTGGCGCTCGGCGAGGAGCAGCTCGCGCACGAAGAGCGGGTTGCCCTCGGTGAGGGCCCACAGCCGCTCGGCGGCGGCGGCGTCGAGCGGGCGGCCGGCGATGTTGCTGCCCAGCTCCTCGGCCGCGGCCCGGGGCAGCGGTGCGATCTCGACCCGGGCCACCACGCCGTCCCACCACAGCCGCTCGATCACGTCGGGGGCGACGGTGCCCGACCGCTGGGTGGCCAGGAGGTTGGCCTCGCCCGCCATCGCCAGCTGGTGCACGAGCGTGGCCGAGGCCTCGTCGAGCAGGTGGGCGTCGTCGACGACGAGCGTCACCGGCCGGCCCCCCGAGGCCTCCGCCAGCGCCCGCCGGAACGAGAGCAGGGCGGGCAGGCCCGAGTCGGCCACGTCGGCCGGCAGCAGCGGTGCCGCCGCGGCCAGCGGGAGCGAGGAGGTGGCGGCGCTGCCGGCCATCCGGGCGACGTGGTGGCCGGCCAGGGCGAGCCGCTCGGCCAGCTCCTCGGCCAGGCGCGACTTGCCGACGCCCGCCGCCCCGACGAGGAGGAGGCCGGCCTGGTCGCCGTCGATCACGGCGAGAGCGCTGGCGATGTCCGCTTCCCGCCCCGCGAGCGGCCACGTCGTGGGCACGACGACATCCTGTCAGGGGGACAGGTGGCGGGCGAGCTGAGCCAGGGCGCGGGCGATGACGCGGTCGTGGCTGGCCTGGGCGAGGGGCCGGGCCCAGCGGGTCAGCGCCCGCAGGTCGGCCCGTTCGGGCAGGAGGGAGGCGGTGAGGCGGAGCCCCGTGCCCCGGCCGTCGGGCACCAGGTCGACGCGGGCCGAGCCGGTCAGGTCGCCGCCGATGCGGGCCGTCACGCACCGCCCGGGCTCGACCTCCTCGAGGTGGATGACGACGCCGAGGCGCAGCGGCCCGCCGGCGTCGATCACGCCCCGCCAGGCCGCCCCGGCCCGCAGCTCGCGACCGTCGAAGTCGCGCAGCCACGGCCAGAACGTGGGGTAGCCGCGGACGTCCTCCAGCACCGCCCACAGCCGGGCGGGAGCGACGGCGACGGCGTCGGTCCTGTCGGTCAGGACGGGGTCGACGGCCACGCCCCCACTTCACGCACCCCGTCAAGGGCAGCTAGTTGTTGGTGAACGGGAAGTAGGAGCGGTAGCTCACCGCGCAGGAGGCGATGTCGGCCACCTGGATCTCGAGGCACGGCTCGTAGGTGATGGGACCATCGGCGGGCGGCGTGACGAAGACCTCTCTGAGGTGCAGGAGGGCCGGATGGCCCCGATCCTCGCCGAGAGGTGCGCTCGGCAATCCGATGCCGTCGATGAACACGGGATAGGGGATGGTGCGGCCCGAGACGAGGGTCCCGTCGCGCTGCACCACCTGGGCGGGAACGTCGATGCCCCTCTGGGCGAGGCGGGCGAGCCCCCGGGGAGACATGTCGAGCTCAGGGTGCAAGAGCCACCACAGTTCGACGTTGTTGATCGGCGTGCTGTCCCGGTGCATGCAGCTCCTCCGGGCATCGGGCGGGGGCGGGCCCCGGTTCGTCGCAGGTGTGCGCACTCATTGTACCGGCTTTTGGGTGGTGCCTACAACGCTGCTTGTCTATGGGTATTTACCCGGGTTATAGTGGTGCTTGCCTGGTTCGGGGGAGGACGAGAACGGTGCCCTCCCGGGCTGTGGCGATTCGCCCCCCCACCCACCCCGAGGAGAGGTCCCTCATGCCCAGTCCCACGATCGCCCACAACCCGGCCCCCACGCCGGCCGCCGTGGGCCGTGTCCTCCCCGCCGGCTGCAGCCCGTACGAGGCCTCCGTCCGCGATTCCCTTCCGACGATCGTCTCCTTCCTGGTCGAGATGCTCGGCCCCCGCCTCGTCCTGCACATGGCGGGCCGGGCCGACGCCGGCGCCGTCGCGGCCTGGTCGTCGGGCCACCGCCAGCCGCGGCGGCCAGCAGAGCGCCGGCTCCGCACCGCATACCGCGCCTTCCTCACCATCCAGATGTCCGACAGCGAGCACACGGCGAGGTCGTGGTTCATCGGGCTCAACCCCCAGCTCGGCGATGACGCCCCGGCCAATGCCCTCTCGGAGGATCGCCTGCGGGATGTGGTCGTGGCCTCGGAGGCCTTCGTCTCGACCAGCTGAGGCCCGATCGCACCCATCCGTTGCGGTCGCGGGCTCCCCGCGCCTCCGTGCCGCATCCGGCGGACCCTGACATCTGGTAAGAGAAGGACCGACGACCGTCGTCTCGGTGTGCGGTCGAGGGAGGGGTCCACGCCAGATGAGATCGGAGGAGCCAGCGCGCGTCTCGGCCCCCGTGCCCCTCTGGCGCGTCGGTTGGCGCGCCGAGTCCAGGGGGCTCGGGCCGGTGGCCAGCGCCGACCTGGCGGCGAGCACGGCCGGGAACCCGTACGACTCGGTGATCTCCAGGTTCTTCACCGTGGCCTACGCCGGCACGACCCGGGCCAGCGCGCTGATCGACCTCGTCGCCCCCCTCGTCCCCGATCCCGACCTGGCGAAGCTGGTCCGGAAGGACTGGGACGGGCTGGGCCACCTGCCGCCGGGCACCATCTCGGCCACCTGGCGGCACCGGCGTCGCTGGACGATCGGGTCCGTCCCGGCCGGCCGTCTCCCGCGGTTCATCGACGTGGCCGAGCCCGCCACCGCTCGCTGGCTGCGGGCCACGGCCAGCTCGGTGATCCACGCCCATGGCCTGGCGAGCATCGAGCCCGACGACCTCGTGGGCCGCGGCGCCGATCGCCGACTGACCCGCACCCTCGGCACCTGGCTGTACTACCAACGAGACGACACCGGCCGTCACGCCTTCGACGGCATCCGCTTCTCATCGGGGTGGGAT
>DASVEC010000295.1:0-2625 GCA_036380755.1 Iamia sp.
CCGCCCGCCGCCTCGGCCGCGACGATCTGCTCGTGGACCTCGACCCCGACGCCATCGGCCCCGACCTGGCGGCCGAGCTGATCGCCGACCCGCCTCCGCGGCGCGAGGGAGCGCGGTGAGGCACCTCCTCGTCACCAACGACTTCCCGCCCAAGGACGGGGGGATCCAGCAGTACCTGTGGGAGCTGTGGCGGCGGTTGCCGGCCGACGAGGTCACCGTGCTCACCACGCCGCACCCCGACGCCGGGCGCTGGGACGCCGAGCAGGCCTTCCGCATCGTGCGCTCGTCGGCGCGGGTGCTGCTGCCCACGCCCGGCGTCACCGCCCAGGTGCGCGCCCTGGCCGACGAGGTGCGAGCCGATCTCGTCCTGCTCGACCCGGCCCTGCCGCTGGGCCACATCGGGCCCCGGCTCGGCCGGCCCTACGGCGTGGTGCTGCACGGGGCCGAGGTCACCGTCCCGGGGCGCACCGGTCTGGCCCGCCCGGCGCTGGCCAAGGTGCTCGTCGGGGCCGAGCTGGTGGTCGCCGCCGGCGGCTACCCGGCCGACGAGGGCGAGCGGGCCGCCCGGCGGGGTCTGCCCGTCGTGGTGGTGCCGCCGGGCGTCGACACCGAGCGCTTCCGGCCGCCGTCGGACGAGGAGCGCGCCGCCGCCCGGGCCGACTTCGGCGTGGCCGACGACGACGAGCTCGTGGTGTCGATCAGCCGGCTGGTGCCCCGCAAGGGGATGGATGTGCTGATCGACGCCGCCGCCCGGCTCCGCACCAACCGGCCCCGCCTGCGGGTGCTGATCGCCGGGGCCGGCCGGGACGAGCCCCGGCTGCGCCGTCGCATCGAGCGCACCGGCGCGCCGGCCCGGCTCGTCGGTCGCATCGCCGAGGGGGACAAGCCCCGGCTGCTCGGCGCGGCCGACGTGTTCGCCATGGTCTGCCGGGACCGCTGGGCCGGGCTGGAGCAGGAGGGCTTCGGCATCGTCTTCCTGGAGGCCGCCGGCTGCGGCGTGCCGCAGGTGGCCGGGGCCAGCGGGGGAGCGGCCGAGGCGGTCGCCGACGGCGTCACCGGTCGCATCGTGACCGACCCCACCGACGTGGGGGCGGTTGCGGCCGCCCTCGAGACCTACCTCGACGACTCCGACGGGCGGGCGGCCCGGGAGCGGGCCGTCCGGGACTTCTCCTACGACGGCCTGGCCGCCACCCTCCAGACCGCCCTCGACGAGGTCCGCCCCCGGGTCTGAGCCGGACCTGGCGGCTCCTGCCGATGGCGACGGAGCGTGCTGACCCTTGTCAAATGCTCACTCACGGTGGTATACATCGTGCTCGCTACACGGAGCGCCGTCCCGAGCGGGGGCGGGGACGGCGACTCCGGGAGCCCCTCCGGCCGGGCCGGTCCGGCCGGGACTCGACGGCGGCGGGGGCGGCGGGCAGGATCGGCGGCGTGCTGAGCCCTCCGACCTTCGCCGCCGCCCTGGTCAGCGGGCTGCGCACCCACGGCCATCGGCCGTCGGGGCCCGACGGTCGGCGCTGGTCGGCCACCGCCGACGACGCCCGGACCCTCGCCCTCGGCCTGGTGGAGGCCGGGGTGCGACCGGGCACGGCGGTCCGTCTGCGGCTCGCGCCAGGTGCCTCGCCCGCCGCCGTCCTGGCGGCCGAGGTGGCGGTGCTGGCCGCCGGGGCCGCCCTGGCCGTCGACGACGGCGTCGGGGCCGAGCTCGAGATCGACGACGCAACCCTTCGGGGTCTGGGCGCCGACCGCCCCCTCGCCGACGTGCGGGCCGCGGGCGCCGAACTCGACCGCCACCGGCCGGCGGCCCACGAGGAGCGCCTCGCCGCCATCGAGCCCGGCGACGTCGCCCTGCTCGGCGACGGGCTGATCGTCACCCATGCCCAGGCCGTGTGGGCGCTGCGCAGCGTGGCGGCCTGGCTCGGACCCGCCGTCCCCGACGGGCCCCGAGCGGTGCTGGCCCCGCCACCCGCCGCCGGGCCGGTCGCCGCCGCGCTCGTCGGCCGCTGGTGGCCGGCCACCGCAGGCGCCCTCCTGGTGTGGACGGGCCCCGGCGACGCCGATCGAGAAGATGCGATCCGGTCGCTGCGCCCCGACATCGTGATCGGCGACGGTGCCGCCTGGACCGTCCTGGTCGACGCCGTGCGGGCCGAGGCGGCCCGGACCCGGGCCGGCACCGCCCTCCTGCGCCGGGGCCGCGCCCTCGTGGCCGGCGAGGTCGCCACCCGCACCGAGCGGGTCGGCCGGCGTGTGGCCGAGCGTCGGGTCGGCGACCGGGTCCGCAGTGCCGTCGGGCTCGACGCCCTGGCCCTCGGGGTCTGCCTGGGTCCGCTCGACGTGGCCACCGGGCGCGACCTGGCCGTCGCCGGCCTCCCCGTGGTGGCCACCTGGATCGACCCCATGGTGCCGGCGCCCGTGGCCTCGGGGACCCGCACCCGGCCCACGCCCGCGGAGCCGTGGGGCCGGCCCCTCCCGGGGCGGACGGTCGAGGTCGGCCCGCCCGTCGTCGTCCACGGGGGCGACGTCGCCGCCGCCGGCGTCCCCAGCCCGGCAGTCACCGAGATCGACGGCCGGGGTCGTCTCCGCCTGCCCCGGACGCCCGGCCTCGCCCGCGCCGTGGCTCCCACC
>DASVEC010000296.1:0-9319 GCA_036380755.1 Iamia sp.
TCGTGCCCTTCCGGGGCTCCTACCTTCGGCTGAGGCCGGAGGCGAGCGACCTGGTGCGAGGCAACCTCTACCCCGTCCCCGATCCCCGCTTCCCGTTCCTCGGCGTCCACTTCACCCGGCGGATCGACGGCGAGGTGTGGGCCGGGCCCAACGCCCTGCTCGCTCTCGGCCGGGAGGCCTACGACCGCCGGCCGGTCGCCGCCGACCTGCGGGACGTCGTCACCTACGGCGGGTTCTGGCGCCTGGCCGCCCGCCACGCCGGCACCGGTGTCCGCGAGGTGGTGGAGGAGCGGGTCCGGCGCCGCTACCTCCGGCGGCTGCAGGCATACCTGCCCGCCCTGCGGGCGGAGGACCTCGAGGCCGGGCCGTCGGGCATCCGGGCCCAGCTGGTCGACCGGCGCGGCGCCCTCGTCGACGACTTCGTGACCACCCGCTCGGCCCGGACCATCCACCTCCTCAACGCCCCGTCCCCCGCCGCGACCGCCTCCCTCGCCATCGGCCGCCTCCTCGCCACCGAGGCGCTCTCGCTCAGTCCCTGAGGGGGAAGGAGTGGTGCTCGTGGGTCACGATCCAGCGGCCGGCGCGGGCGACGAGGCCGACGGTCAGGCGGAGGCGGAGGTCGGGGGTGGCGGCGAGCTCGTCGGGCCGGCCACAGCGGAGCAGGGCGTGGGCGAAGGCGACGTCGACGCCCGCCGTCACCTCGAGCGAGACCAGCTCGAAGAGGGCGCCCTCGGCCTGCCAGGCGAAGAACGGCGGCCACGTCTCCCGGTAGGCGTCGATGCCCCGGACGCCGTCGTCGGGCGGCGGCACGTCGAACATCACGATGTCGGGGGCGTGGTCGGCCAGGACGGTGTCGAGGTCGCCGGCGTGGACGGCGGCGACCCAACGCTCCAGGAGGGTGCGGATCTCGGTCTCGGGGGTGGTCGTGATGCTCATGTCCGTACCGACGAGCAGGGCCGGCGCCGTCATCGATCGTCAAAAGAGACTATTGCCAGTTAACCCTCATCGAGCGTATGTTCGCCCCATGGCAGCCCTCACCGACCACCGACTGACCGCCATCGACCGCCATGCCCGCCAGCGGCTGACCGCCATGGACCGGGTCACCATCGAGCTGGTGGCCGAGATCCGCCGGTTGCGCGAGCAGCAGGAGGAGGAGGAGGAGGAGGAGGCGACGCCACCGTCACCGGATGCGGATGCGGATGTGGTCTGACGCGGCAACGCCGCCCGCCGCGCTCCCAAGGGGGCGGCGAGCGGCGCTGCGTCCAGAGGGTCAGGGGGTGAGCCCCTCCGGAGGACAGATCAGGGCGAGGGCGCTGCCGGCCAGGCGCAGCGGGTTGCGCCCGGAGGGGGCCCAGCGGGTCTCGAGGACGGAGGTGTCGGCCGCGATGGCGCCACAGGCGGTGTCGACGGCGATGGCCACGGCGACGTCGGTCGCCTCCGCGGCCCGGCCGAAGGCACGGGCGTTGCGGACGCGTCCCGCCCTGGTGTTGGCCTGGCCGATCCGATCGGTCCAGTACCAGAGCTCGCCGGTCTCGGCCGTCCGGTCGAGGTGGATCCGGAACAGGGTGATGGCCGTGCCCTGCGGGTCGCTCCCGCTGCGCTGGTAGCCCTCGGGGGAGGCGACGAAGCCGGCCAGCAGGTCCTCGGCGGTGAGGCCCGAGGCCAGCTTGACGCTCCAGTAGTCCAGGCCGTCGGCATCGGCCGCCCGGCCGAGGGCCCGTTGGTAGGTCAGCCGCACCAGCCGGCGCCGGCCCTCGGTCGAGGTGGCCATCCGCCGGGTCACGTCCTCGGGGCTGACCCCGGCGTCGAGCAGGCCGACGAAGTAGCCCACGCCGTCGGCGTCGCCCGGCCGGCCCAGGACGATCGGGAAGGCCCGGCGGACGAAGGCCTCGCGGGCCGAGTGCACCGTCAGGTCCTCGGTGTCGGTCGACGGGAGCAGATCGTCGTCGCCGCTGAACTCGGCGGTGAGAACCCGGTCGCCGGCGGTCACGTCGGGCAGCGTCCCGGTGGCCTCGCCGTTGCCGTCGAGGGCGAGTGGGGCGCCGACGTCGGTGCCGTCGAGGGCCAGCTGCACCGTCCCACCGGCCGGGGCCGGGCTGACGCGGACGTCGACCTCGACGTCGTCGCCGGCGGCCACGATGGCGGGCCGGATGTCGACCACCGCGGTGGTCGAGGCCTTCTTGGTCACGGTGAAGGAGGTCTCCGGGTACGACGACGACGGCGCGAAGCGGTCGTCGCCGGAGTAGGTGGCCGCGACCAGGTGGTCACCGGCCGCGAGGGCCGTCGTCGGCGGGCTGGTGGCCACCCCGCTGGCGTCGACGGCGACCGGTGAGCCGAACGGCGACCCGTCGACGGTGAACTGGACGGTGCCGCCGTCCGGGGTCGGGGCGACGGTGGCGGCGAAGGTGATCTCGTCGCCCCGCTCGGGAGCGTCGGGCTCGACGTCGACCGTGGTGGTGGTCGAGCGCCGGGCGACCGTGAACGTCACCGGCCCGGAGGTCGAGATAGCCCGGCTGGCGTCGCCGGAGTAGGCGGCCTCGACCACGTGGGTGCCGCGGACGAGACCCGAGACGACGGCGCTGGTGGCGCTGCCCGCCGCCAGGGCGACGGGCTCGCCCACGGTGCTGCCGTCGACCTTGAACGTCACCGTGCCGGTGGCGTTCGACGGGCTGACCGTGGCCGTGAAGGTGACGTCCTCACCGACGAGCGGCGAGGACGGCGAGACGGCGACGCCGGTGGTGGTCTCGATCTTGCCGACCGACACGCCGCCGTTGCCCGTGGAGCCGGCGTGGTCGGTGTCGCCCGAGTAGACGGCCTGGACCGCGTGGTCGCCGGCCGTCAGCGACGAGGTCGACGGGCTGGTGGCGGTGCCGCCCGCGACGGCGACGGGGCCGCCCAGCGGGTTGCCGTCGACCGAGAACTGCACCGTCCCCGTGGCCCCCGACGGCGTGATGGTCGCCGTGAACGACACCGCGTCGCCCACGTCGGGCGCGGCCGGGCTGGGCACGACGGTGGTGGTCGTGGCGATGGCGTCCACCGTGAGAGTGGCCGCCGCGGTGGCGGTCTCGACACCGCTGCCGCTGACGAACACGGCGCGGTACTGGTTGCCGTCGTCGGCCCCGCCGGCCTCGAAGGCCAAGGTCGTGGCGGTCGCCCCGGGGACGTCGTCCCACGAGCCGCCGTCGTCGGTCGAGACCTGCCAGCGCACCGCCGTGGCGCCGGTGGCTGCGGCCGTGAAGACGGCCTGCTGGCGAGCCGTGACCGTCTCGTCGTCGGGCTGGTCGGTGATGACCGGCGCCGGCTCGGCCGACACCGTCACGTCGGTGAAGACGGTGCTGCTGCCGGGGATGATGCTCGCCTCGACGGTGGCGGCGATGGTGCCGGTGCCGGCGGCCGTGCCCTCGCCGACGACGTTCCACTCCACCACGGGCGCAGCCTGGGGCGTGCCCGAGCTGGTGACCACGAAGTTCTGCGTGGGGAGCTCGCCGGCAGGGCGCATCCCGCCCACGGTGCCGGTGCTGTTCTCGGCCGCGATGCGGAAGGGCCGGGCCGGGGCCGCCGTCATCGTGGTGTGGTCGTAGGTGAAGTAGATCGTCTCGGCCGGGACCGGATCGGTGGCGCACTCGGGGTCGTCGGCCTGGATCCAGAGCTGCGCCTTGCGGTTGGTGGTGGTGCCGAACTCGACCATGTCCCACTGGGCGACGATCCAATAGGACCGCTCGCACGGCAGCTGCGCCGAGTTGGCCACCGTGCCCACCCGCAGGCTGCCGCCGCCGGCCGGGGTCAGGTCGGTCCAGAACGGCGCCAGCACGTTGTCGGGCCGGCCCGCGTTGGGGACGTCCTGTGGGGTGGCGGTGGCGTCCTTGGCCGTGTCGGCCCCCCCGACCACGGCGTAGCCGTTGGCCGAGATGCCGATGCTGGTGTAGGTCGCCCCGTTCCAGCGGTACGGCTGGACGGTGTAGTTGAGGACCTGGTCGTCGGTGATCGTCTGGGGCCCGATCGGGATCGTCTCGAGCGGGTAGTAGCCGACGAACGTGTCCCCCGGGTTGACCTGGATGGGGCTGACGTTGCGGGGCGGGAGCGGGACGTCCTCGGCCCGGGCCGTGCCGGCGGTGACGGCTGCGCCCTGGTCGGCCCCGACGACCTCGAGCTCGGTGTCGCCGGTGGCCTGGAGGTCGACCGTCGTCGCCGTCTGGGTCTGGTTCTGGACGTCGTAGCTGCACGTCGTCTGGCCACCGAAGGCGACGGGGTCGACGGTGCAGCCCTGCGAGGTGATGGTGACGTCGCCGAGGGCCTGGCCGGCGCGGCTGCCGACGTCGGCCGGGGCCTCGCTCGGGCCCTTGGTCCCCGGGAACGAGGCCGTCGGCGCCCCGAGGGGCCCGGCGTCGTAGCCACGGCCGGACGACGATGCCGATGCCGTCTGCGCCCCGGCGGGCACGGTCGATGCCAACGACGCCAGGGCCAGCACGGCTCCCGCGACGACGGCACGGATGCGGACGGACGACGACATCGCGACCCCCAAGTGGTCCTGTCTGGTGTGTCTGGTGGCGTGCGGCCACCACCCCGCCGGTCCGTTCTGGTGACCGACGCCCCGACAGTAGCGTCACGGAGCGTGGCCGTCGAGCACGGCGTCACGACCGCTGGTAGTGGCCTGTCGTCAAGGCGTGAGGGCGGCCACGACGGAGGCGGCGGGAGCGGCGACGACGCGGTCGACGCCGGTGCCGGCCCACAGGTTGACCAGGTCCGGGTCGCCGACGGCGCGGCCGTGGGCCCGCAGCGGGGCGGTGAGGTGGTGGACGTCGGGGTAGGCGACCGGGGCGTCGACGACCTCCCGGGTCCACCCGTTGGCCAGGCCGCGCGCCCGGCGGCCGGTGAAGGCCCGCGTGAGGACGGTGGGTCCGCCCCGTGCGACGGCGGCGCGGTGGACCGGGCTGGTGCCGGCCTCCGGGCAGAGCAGGAACGCCGTCCCGACCTGGCCGGCCCCGGCCCCGGCGGCGAGGGCGGCGGCCAGGTCGGCACCGTCGACGATGCCGCCGGCGGCGACGACCGGTCGTCCGAGTCCCGCCACCGCGGCGACGAGGTCCAGCACGGGGTGCGGCGGGCGGTCGTCGTCGAGGGTCGAGCCCTGGTGGCCGCCGGCCTCGGCGCCCTGGGCGACGAGGACGTCGACGCCGCGGACGATGACCTCGGCGGCCTCGGCCCGGTCGGTGACGGTCGACCACACCTCGATGCCGGCCGCGTGCAGGTCGTCGACCACCTCCGCCGGCGGCGGGCCGAAGGTGAACGACACCACGTCGACCGGCGCCTGCCGGAGGAGCGCCACCTTGGCCGCGAAGCCGTCGTCGTCGTGGCGCGGCGGGCCGAGGGTGACGCCGTGGCGGGCGGCCCGCGGGGCCAGCCGATCGGCGTAGGCGGCGACGGCCTCGGCCGCGCCGGGCCCGAGCGGAGCCGGCGGGCTGAAGAGGTTGACGCCGAGCGGGCCGTCGGTCCGGCGTCGGACCTCGGCCACCTCCGCGGCCACCCGGTCGGGGCCGAGGTAGCCGGCGGCCAGGAAGCCCAGCCCGCCGGCCTCGGTCACCGCGGTCGCCAGCTCGGGGGTGCTCGGTCCTCCGGCCATCGGCGCCAGCACCACGGGCACGGCGAGGCGGTCGAGCAGCACGGTCCGAACCTACGACCCCGCCGGTAGGGTGGCGGCGGACGACGGGGCTGCCGTCGTCGCCGACGAGGGTGTCCCGTACCGGTCGCTGACGACGGGCTCAGGAGCACCACCGTGTCCTGGATCCTGCTCGTGATCGCCGGCCTGCTCGAGGTCGCCTGGGCGTCGACGCTGCCCGCCACCGACGGCCTGTCCAAGCCGGCGCCGACCGCCCTCTTCGTCGTGCTGCTGGCCGCCAGCATGGGCGCCTTGGCCAAGGCGACCGAGGACATCCCGCTCGGCACCGCCTACGCCGTGTGGGTCGGCATCGGGGCCGTCGGCGCCGCCCTCGTCGGCATGGCCGTCCACGGCGACCCCACCACCGCGTCCCGCCTCGGCTTCCTGGCCCTGCTCGTCGTGGCCATCGTCGGCCTCAAGGCCACCGGCGGCGCCCACTAGCGCGGTCGGTACCGTCGGCTCGTGCCCCTGAGCGATGCCGACCGGACCGAGCTCCGCCGGCGCCTGGTCGAGGACCGGGCGGCCACGGCGGAGCGGCTCGCCGCGCTCGAACGGTCCTTCGACGAGCTGGTCGCGGCGGCCGACCTCGAGCCGCCCGACGACGAGCACGACCCCGACGGCACCACCGCCTACGAGCGGGCCCAGGTCGCCTCGCTCGCCGCCGAGGCTCGCGTCCGCCTGGCTGCGCTGGACGAGGCCCTGGCGTCCGAGGACGACCTCGGCACCTGCGCGGCCTGCGGCGGCCCGATCGGCTGGGACCGCCTCGTCGCCGTCCCCGGCACCCGCCGCTGCCTCCCCTGCGCCGCCGCCGGCCGCACCTGACGACCGCCGATCCGCGAGTTTTGTGCGAGATGCGCCCTCGCACGACACATCTCGCACAAAGCTCGCGGGGGTGGGCTACCTTGACCGGCCGGTCAAGTGATTCGGAGGCGCCCGTGGGCACCCACGTCCCCATCGTCGACTACCTCGTGCTCGAGCCCGAGCCCCACCTGCGGGTGCACGAGTGCACCGCCTGCGGCGCCCGGTTCTTCGACCGGCGCAACGCCTGCGCCTCGTGCTCGGCCACGACGTTCACCGACGTCGACCTGCCCACCGAGGGCACGGTGTCGGCGTACACGATCGTCACCTTCGCCGCCCCGGGCGTCGACGTCCCCTTCGTCGCCGCCGTCCTCGACTGCGGCGGCACGACCGTCCAGGCGAACCTGGTCGAGGTCACCCCCAGCCCCGACCACGTCCACCTCGGCCAGAAGGTCCGCCTGGCCACCTACTCCATGGGCGCCGACTCCGCCGGCGCCGAGGGCATCGGCTTCGGGTTCACCCCGATCGAAGGAGCATCGTGAGCGACGACATCCACATCCTGGGCATCTCGATGACGAAGTTCGGGAAGCACCCGGACCTCGACACCTACGACCTCGGGGCCGAGGCGGCCATGGCCGCGCTGGCCGACGGCGGGGTCACCATGGCCGACGTCGGCGTGCTGGCCGCCGGCAACCTCATGGGTCAGGGGCTCGGGTTCGGCCAGGGGCTGCAGAAGCAGATCGGCCAGACCGGCATCCCCGTCTACAACGTGTCCAACGCCTGCGCGACCGGGGCCACCGCCCTGCGCACGGCGATCATGGCGCTGAAGGCCGGTGAGTGCGAGATCGGCCTCGCCGTCGGCGTCGAGAAGCTGGCCGGGGCCGGGCTCCTCGCCGGGGGCAGCCGCAAGGAGACCTCCGACGAGTGGACCCCGAAGGGTCGGGTCGGCGCCATCGCCCCCACCGACGGGCGCATCGGCACCGCCACCATGCCGGGCACGTTCGCCCAGATCGGCATGCAGTACCTCCACGAGCACGCCTATGGCGGCGCCCCGTTCGAGCTGTTCGCCAAGATCAGCGAGAAGAACCACTCGCACTCCACCCTCAACCCGCTGGCCGCCTACACCAAGGCCATGACGCTCGAGCAGATCATGGGCGACCACATGGTGGCCTACCCCAACACCCGGCCCATGTGCTCGGCCAACTGCGACGGGGCGGCGGCGGCCGTCGTCGTCACCGGCGAGCGGCTGGCCTCGATGTCCGACGAGCAGAGGGCCCGCGCCGTGAAGATCTCGGCGTCGATCCTCACGTCGGACCCGTGGACCGAGGGCTGCCAGGTGCTCCCGGACGTCAACACCCTCACCCGCTCGGCCGCCACCCAGGCCTACGAGCAGGCCGGCGTCGGACCCGAGGACCTCGACCTGGTCGAGCTGCACGACTGCTTCGCCACCGCCGAGCTGGTGCACTACGACAACCTCTCGCTCTGCGAGCCCGGCGGCGCCGTCGACCTGTTCGAGTCGAGGGCCACGTGGCGCGACGGCCGCATCCCGGTCAACGTCTCGGGTGGGCTCCAGTCGAAGGGCCACCCGATCTCGGCCACCGGCATCGCCAACATCTGGGAGGTCTGCCACCACCTCCGCGGCGAGGCCGGCGACCGTCAGATCGAGGGCGCCCGCACCGGCCTGGCCCACGTGATCGGTCTCGGGAGCGCCTGCGGCGTCCACATCCTCCAGGCCGCCTGACCCGTCGGTTCAGGGCTCGTCGGGGACGAAGAGGTAGTGCCAGTCGGCCCTCGGGCCGACGTCGACGAGGACGTAGGTGCCGCCGCGCTCGGGGATCTCGAGGCGCGGCGGGAAGGTCTCGGCCCGGCTGACCGAGGGTCCGCCCTGGCACGGGATGAAGATGCGATCGCCCTCGTCCAGCACCACGGCTTCCCCCCGTTGGTCGTACCAGCTGTGCGAATGCCGCGGTCCCGGTTGCGGCGGTGCCCAGCGTGTCGCCCTCCACGACATGGCGAGAGGCTACGCCACGACCACCGGCACCGTGTGGGCGATCTCGGCGCTGGACCGGCCGATGCGCAGCTCGTACGCACCGGGCTCGACCCGCCATCCCGGCGACCGGGGCTCGGCCACGGCGCCGGGGGGCTTGAGCGGCAGGCGGTCGACGATCGCCGTGTGGCCTTCCGTGCCGATGTCCCACCAGGCGAAGGACCGGTCGTCGAGCTCGAGGCGCGCCACCCCCGACTCCCCCGGAGCCAGGTGGACCTTGGCGAAGGCCTTGAGCTCCTGGACCGGGCGGGGCACCTCGGTGCGCGCCGGCGGGGCGACGTAGAGCTGGACGACCTCGCTGCCCGACCGGGCGCCCGTGTTGGTGACCGGCACCTCGACGACGAGCGGGCCGTCGGCGCCGGCGGCGTACGACGGCGCCACCACCGGGGCGCCCAGGGAGAACGTCGTGTACGAGAGCCCGTGGCCGAACGGGAACCGCACCGGGAGGTGACGGCTCTGGTACCAGCGGTACCCGACGAACACGCCCTCGCCGTAGCGGTGGACGTCGTGGTCGCCCGGGAACGAGCCCCACGACGGGTTGTGCTCGAGCCGCTCGGGGATGGTGGTCGGCAGGCGCCCGCCGGGCTCGGCGTCGCCGGTGAGGATCTGGGCCAGGGCCGGGGCCATCGCCTGGCCGCCGAACCACACCTGGAGCACGGCCGCAGCGTCGTCGACCCAGCCCATGGTCACCGGAGCGCCGGCGTTGACGACCACGACGGTGCGGGGGTTGGCCGCGGCGACGGCGCGGATGAGCGCCTCCTGCTCGCCGGGCAGGTCCATCGACCGGCGGTCGAAGCCCTCGGACTCCCACTCGTCGTCGG
>DASVEC010000297.1:0-33966 GCA_036380755.1 Iamia sp.
GCGTGTCGTCATGGGAAGGCGCCCTCCACCACCATGTGGGGGACCGGTCAGCCCCGACTCGTCGCCGCGCCGACGTCGACCACCGTCTCCACCAGCGGGTGGTGGCAGGCCACGAACCGCCCGTCGCCGGTCGAGGCCATCTCCGGCACCACCTCGGCGCACACCTCGTCGGCCCGGGGGCAACGGGTGCGGAAGTGGCAGCCGCTGGGCGGGGCGAGCGGCGAGGGCAGCTCGCCCTGGAGGGGCGCCCTCTGCTTGCTGCGCAGGTCCGGGTCGGGCTCCGGGATGGCCTCCAGCAGGAGCTGCGTGTACGGGTGCGCCGGCTCGGAGTAGATGACGTCGGGCGGGCCGACCTCGCACATGCGGCCCAGGTACATCACCGCGACCCGGTCGCTGACGTTCTTCACCACGGCCAGGTCGTGGGCGATGAAGACGAGGGTGAGGCCGTAGCGGGCCTTGAGATCCTCGAGCAGGTTCAGGATCTGGGCCTGGACGGACACGTCGAGGGCCGAGACGGGCTCGTCGCAGATGATGAGGTCGGGCTCGGTGACGACCGCCCGGGCGATCGAGATGCGCTGGCACTGGCCCCCCGAGAACTGGTGCGGGCGGCGGCCCCTGGCCGTCGAGGCGTCGAGGCCCACGGCATCGAGGATCTCGTCGACCCGGGTCGCCATCGTCGGGTCCTCGGGCTGGCCGAAGCCGGCGAAGTGCATGAGCCCGAGGGCGATGCCCACGAGCAGGGCCATGACACCGAAGAAGCCGATGGTGCCGATGCCGCCGCCGAGGAACATCGACAGCGTGACCAGCGCGCCCACCACGGTGAACACGAGGGCGGCGATCGCCAGGGGCGTCCAACCCGAGGGCTGCCAGATCTTGAGCCCCTCGGCGACGATGTCCTCGACCTTGCGCCGCGGGTTGAGCGACGAGATGGGGTCCTGGAAGATCATCTGCAGCTTGGTCCGGCTCCGCCGGAGGTCCTCGGGGCCCAGCTGGGTGAGGTCCTGGCCGTCGTAGACGACGCGGCCCTCGGTGGGCGGGGGCAGCTGCATGATCGCCCGGCCCGTCGTCGACTTGCCGCACCCCGACTCGCCGACGAGCCCGAGGGTCTCGCCCTTGCGGATGTCGAGCGACACGTCGGTGACGGCGAAGACGGTGCCGCGCCCGGTGCGGAAGCGGACGTGGAGGTCCTCGACCCGCAGCAGGGCCTCGGCGGGATCGCCCAGGTGGGCGTGGCCTCGACCGGCCATCAGGCGTCCTCCTCGATCACGTCGGTGTCGGTGGCGATCTCGTCGCCGACCTCGCGCCCATGGGCCTCGGCCACCACCGTGTCGACCGTGGTCTGCTCGGAGGCGATGCCGACCGGGTACCAGCACCGGTACAGGTGGCCGGTGCCGTCGTCGGTGAGCTCGGGCTCCTCGGCGTGGCACTTGGGCTGGGCGTAGGGGCAGCGGGCGGCGAAGCGGCAGCCCTGCGGCGGGTGGAGGAGGTCCGGCGGCCGGCCGCTGATGGCCTCCAGCCGGGTGTGGCTGGGGAGGTCGAGGCGGGGGATCGAGCGCAGGAGGGCCTCGGTGTAGGGGTGCCGCATCTTGCGGAACAGCACCTGGGTGGGCGCCTGCTCGACGATGCGGCCGCCGTACATCACGGCGATCTCGTCGGCCCGGGTGGCGACGACGCCGAGGTCGTGGGTCACGAGGATCACGGCCATGTTCCGCTCGGCCTGCTGGGCCTCGAGCAGGTCGAGGATCTGGGCCTGGACGGTGACGTCGAGGGCGGTGGTGGGCTCGTCGGCGAACAGCAGGTGGGGCCCGCACGCCAGGGCGATGGCGATGACCACGCGCTGGCGCATGCCGCCCGAGAGCTCGTGCGGGAACTGCTTGAGCCGTCGCTCGGGCTCGGGGATGCCGACCGAGCGGAGCAGGGCGATGGCCGTGTCGCGCCGCTGGGTCTTGGAGTAGTCGAGGTGCTCGCGGATCGACTCGGTGATCTGGGCCCCGATCTTCTGGACCGGGTTGAGCGCCGTCATCGGGTCCTGGAACACCATCGACATCTGGGCGCCCCAGATCTTGCGGAGCTCCTTGGGCCCGGCGTCGAGCATCTCGGTGCCCTCGTAGCGGACGCTGCCGGTGCGGGTGGCGTAGGAGGGGATCAGGCCCATGATCGAGCGGGACAGGACCGACTTGCCCGAGCCCGACTCGCCCACGATGCCGAGCGTGCTGCCCCGCCGCAGGGCGAGGGAGACGTCCTCGACGGCCCGGATCGGGCCCTTCTCGCTGGCGAAGGTGGTGGACAGGCCCTCGACGACCAGCAGCGGCTCGTCGTCGCCGTCCTGCGTGCGCAGCGGGCGGTCGTCGGTCTTGGTGAGAGAGGGGGCGCTCACAGTGCGGACTCCCGGACGTCGAAGCGCTCCCGGACGGCGTCGCCCAGGTAGTTGAGCGCCATGACCGTGAAGAACACCACGACCATCGGGGCGAAGAGGGCGTTGAGCGGGTCGCGGGACACGCTGCGGTTCTCGGCGATCATGTTCCCCCACGAGGCCTGCGGGGGTTCGACCCCGACGCCGAGGACGCTGAGCCCGCCCTCGGCGATGATGGCGATGCCGATGCTGAGCAGGGCCACGGAGAACATGGCCGGCAGCACGTTGGGCAGGACCTCGCGGATCATGAGCCGCAGGCCCCGGGCGCCCTGGGCCCGACCGGCGAGCACGAACTCGCGCTGGCTCCAGGTGAGCGTGGTGGCCCGGGTGATGCGGGCCAGCAGCGGGATGGCCACGATGCCGATGGCGATGATGAGGATCTGGATGGCGGTCAGCCCGCCGGCGGCCTCGACCACCTCCCCGTCGGTCGCCACCTCGGGTGGCGGTGGTTTCAAGAAGGCGACGAGGCTGAGCGCGAGGACGAGCTGGGGGAACGCCAGCAAGATGTCGAACAGGCTCGACAGGGCGGTGTCGGCCCGGCCCCGGCGGAAGCCCGAGACGAGGCCGAGGGCCCCACCGATGAGCATGCCGACGGCGACGGCCCCGACGCTGACGATGAGCGACGAGCGGGCGCCCCACACGAGGCGGGAGAGCACGTCGCGCCGGCTCTTGTCGGTGCCGAGGATGTGGCCCTCGGTGAAGACGGGGGCGCCGGCACCGGCCTTGGCGTCGGGCGCGATGGGGTCGTCGACCGGCAAGACGGGGGCGAGGAGGGCGATGGACACGACGAAGATGAGCCACGCCGCGGCGACCCACCCGACGGCCCCCAGCCCCTTCTTGGAGCCCGAGCCCTCGGGATCGGAGGTGCCGGTGGCCCCGATGGCGGCCTCGGCCTCGACGGATGCGGGAGGTGCGTCAACCGGCATGGCGGATCCTCGGGTCGAGGGCGGTGTAGAGCACGTCGAGCAGGGCGTTGATGAGGACGAAGCCCACGGCCACGATCGCCACGCAGCTCTGCAGCATCAGGTACTGGCGGGTCAGGATCGACTCGAAGATCAGGTAGCCCATGCCCTTGATGTTGAAGATGACCTCGATCACCACCGTGCCGCCGATCAACGTCCCGACCTGGAGGCCGGCGATGGTCACGAGGGTGAGGCTCGACGGGCGGAGGGCGTGGCGCCAGAGCACGCGGCGGTTGGAGATCCCCTTGGACTTGGCCATGAGGATGAAGTCCTCCTGCAGCGTCTGGATCAGGTCGCTGCGGAGCACCCGCATGTAGACGGCGATCTGCCCGATGGCCAGGCTCACCGAGGGGAGCAGCATCGAGAAGAAGTGGTCGGAGAAGCCGTCGCCGAAGGGCACGTAGCCCTGGGGTCTGATGTCGATGGCCTCCGGGAGCGACGGGTTGAGCTTCACGCCCACCCAGAACGCGAGCAGCAGCGCCACGGCGAAGTTCGGTAGCGAGAGCATCCCGAAGGCGAAGGCGTTGGCCGCCCGGTCGAAGACCTTCCCGAGCTTCCTCACCCCCGGCGACTTCGAGTTGACGCCGGCCTGGCCGTAGGCCGACAGCACACCCATCGGTATGGCCACGCCGAGGGCGATGATCTGCGAGTAGACGATCAGCTGCAGCGTCGACGGCAGGGCCAGGCCCACCCGGTCGCTGACCGGCTCCTTGCTCTGCTTGCTGTACTCGAAGCCGAGGTCGCCGGTGGCGACGCCCCCGACCCAGTTGAGGTACTGGACGGGGAGGGGCTTGTCGAGCCCCATGTCCTCCCGCACCTCCTCCTTCTGCTCCCGGATGATCTGGTCGTTGCGCGCGTTGCCGGTGTTGTCGGCCCCGGGGACCAGGAGGTCCTCGGGATCGCCGGGCAGGAAGCGGACGAGCAGGAAGGTGAAGAGGGTGACGGCGAAGAGGACGATCAGCAGCTGGAGCAGCTTGCGCGCGACCGTCTTGAGGATGCGGGAGACGTTGGGGCTCACGGGCGTGGATCCGGTGGTCGGGGGTCGCTACTCGGTGACCCAGAGGCCGTACAGGGGGTGGCCGGCAGCCAGTCCCTCGGACGGTCGATCACCGCTGGGCAGATCGGGCGCGCTGTCGGGGTCGTACCCGAACACGTTGGGGCTCGAGGCGATCATCCAGGTCGTGTAGTTGGCCCACACGCTGTAGACCTGCTCGCCCATGCGCCGGTTGAGGTTCTGGTAGATCTCGGTGCGGGCCTCGGGGTCGGTCTCGGAGCGACCGGCGTCGAGGAGCTCGTTGATCTCGGGGTCGTCGAAGCGGCTGAAGTTCACCGGCGACTGGCCCTTGAACCAGACGTAGAGCTCGTCGGGGTCGCCGCCGGGGTAGTTGCGGAAGCCCATGATGTCGAAGTCGCCGCTGATGGCGTTGTCGATGAGGGCGTCCTGCTGGACCGTCTGGAGCTCGATCTCGACACCGATCTCGGCCAGGGTCTGCTGGATGTAGAGGGCCGTCTCCTGGGTCAGGGCCCCGGGGGTGGCCTGGTAGGTGATGGTCCGCAGCGGCCCGTTCTCGGCCTCGTACTCGGCGACCAGCCGCTCGGCCTCCTCGAGGTCCTGGTCGAGCGGGAAGCCGGTCTCCTCGGGGTCGAGGAAGGCCGGCGACCCGGGACCGAAGGGTCCGTAGGCGGCCTCGAACTCACCTCGGTTGATCGTCTGCTTGTAGTCCTCGCGGTCCACGGCCAAGGCGGCGGCGCGGCGGATGCGGACGTCGTCGAGCGGCGGCTTGGAGGTGTTCATCTGGACGAAGGCGACCTCGGCGTTGGCGTTGGACTCGGTGGTCCGGACGTTGCCGGCCTCCTCCTCTTCGCGCAGGCCGATCAGGTCCGGCGCGCCGGAGAAGTGGGCCAGGTCGATATCGCCGCTGAGCAGGGCGTTGACCCGCTGCTCGGACTCGATGATGGGCTCGAAGACCAGCTCGTCGAGGTACGGGTACGGCTCGCCGTCGGGCGCCTCTTGCCAGTAGTCCGGGTTCTTGACCGCCCGGAACTCACGACCCTCGACCCAGTCGGAGGGGTCCTCGAGCATGAACGGCCCCGTGCCGACCAGATCGGTGTTGCACGACTCGGTGTTGTCGAGCTGGGCCTGGCCGGTGATGCCGAGGCGGCCGCTCGAGTAGAGGAAGGCGGGGAAGGCGACCCAGGGGACCTTCGTGGTCACCGTCACGGTGCGGGCCTCGTCGTCGGCGGTGATCGTGTCGATGTTGTCCATCACGAAGAGGAACAGCAGCGGGCTGCGGGCGTGGTCGCCCTCGGCGCCGCGGTAGGCGTCGAGGTTGTTCTTGACGACGGAGGCGGTGAGGTCGGACCCGTCGTGGAACTTGATGCCCTCGCGGACGGTGATCGTCCACTCGTCGTAGGTGTCGTTGGGCTGGACGTCCTCGGCCAGGTAGGGCACGTACTCGCCGTCCGCGTTGGGGGCGGTGAGGGTGTCGAAGACGGCGCGGGCGACGAGGATGCCCGAGATGGCCAGCTGCGACTCCTGCAGGCACCAGCCGTCACCCGTCTCGGCCTCGATGCCGTAGGTGACCGATCCACCCCGCACGGGATCGCCGGCGTCGACGGTCTCGTCGTCGCCCCCGCCCCCGCCCTTCTTGCCGCCGCACGCCCCGGCGACCAGGGCCAACACGACGACCAGAGCGAGGAAGCGGCGCGGGCGCCGTCGAGCATGGATCACTGGGTTCCCCCTGTGGATCGGCGGCTCGCAGGGTCGGGAGCCGGTGGGCGTGTCTGTGACCGGCGTCATGGACGCCGGGGCGGCGGCAACCTAGGCGGGCGGTTGGCACCGCGTCAACAACCGTCCCCGGGGCACCTGCAGCGGCCCGCGCCGCGGGCCTCGCGGGGGCCGTCGATCTAGTGTCGGCGCCGTGACCGGACCGGTCGGTGGCGACGCCGAGGAGAGCGTGAGGATCACGTCCGTGCCGGACGGCCGCGACCTCATCGACGCGGCCCGCCAGCTGCGGGCCGACGGCCATCCGGTCGAGGCGGCCGAGGCGGCCGGCCGGGCCACGGCGGTGCTCCGCGACCAGGGCGACGAGCTCGGTGCGGCCCGGGCCCAACGGCTGGCGGCCGATGCCCTGGCCGACGCCGATCACCACGAGGACGCCCTGGCGCTGCTCAAGCGGGCCCGCCGGGTCTTCGTGGGCGACGACCCCAGCGGGCCCGACGCGGCCGGCGCCGAGGCCGCCGCCGCCCGCAGCCTGCGCGCGCTCGGCCACACCGAGGAGTCGCGGCGGGCCCTCCACCGGGCCGAGCGGGGCTACGCCGCCTCGGGGATGCCGGTCCGGGCCGCCATGTGCGTGCTCGACCGGGCCGTCCTGCACCACGACGACGGCGACGTGGCCGACTCGATCGAGCTGCTCGACGCCGCCCGCACGACGTTCCTCGACCATCGCCGGCCCGACCTGGCCGCGGTGGGCGACTTCGACCTCGGCGTCGCCCTGCTCGACGGGGACCGGGCCGACGACGCCATCGAGCGCTTCCTCGGCGCCCGGGGCATCTTCACCAGCCTGGGCCGGCGGGGCGACGAGGCCAGCTGCGACCTGAACCTGGGGGTGGCCCTGCACGCCGTGGGCCGCTCCGACGAGGCCCGTCTGGCCCTCCGCCGGGCCCGCACCGTGTTCCGCGACCTGGGCCGCGACCGCGACGCCGAGCAGGCCGAGCACGACCTCGACGTCCTCGACGGCCTGGTCGACCCCGACACGGCCGAGCTGTCGGTCCTGCGGGACCTGGGCGAGGTCCCGCCCGAGCTGGTCACCATGGCCGCCCAGCTCGACCCCCCGACCGATCCCAGCGGCGTCCCCGCCGTCCCCCCGGAGGCGGCCATGGATGCCGCCCTCGACCCCGAGCTCACCGTCGACCTCGACCCCGAGCACACCGTCGACCTCGGCGCTCCACCCCCACCCCCGCCACCCCCCGACGCCGCTGTCTGACCGGGTCCACCCCTCGCTCCCTCGAACCGGTGATCAGATCGGACGCCTACCCATCCGATCTGATCACCGGTTCGGATCAGGCGGGGGGAGCGACCGGGGCCGTGGTGGTGGTCGTCGTCGTGGCGGCGTCGGCAGGGGTCTCGGGCGCCGGGGGCGGTGGCGGGGGTGCGGCGGGTGGGGCCGGGACGCCCTCGATCTCGACCGCGTTGCCGTAGTGGACCGCCTGGGTGAGCACCGAGGAGACGTAGGCCGCCGAGTGGTTGTAGGCGAAGTAGCCCCGCTGGAGACCGCCGACGTCGGCCATCGAGCCGGCCGCGGCGCACAGGTAGCGGGCGGCGCTGGCGGCGGCGTCGTAGATGTTCTGGATCTCGATGCGCCCGTTCTGGTCGCCGTCGACCCCGTAGGCGGCCCAGGTCTGGGGGATGAACTGCATGGGCCCGGCGGCCCGGTCGACCGTCGGGTCGCCGTCGATCAGGCCCCCGTCGGAGTCGCCGATGGCGGCCGTGCCGCCGGCACCGGTGAGGGGGATGCCGATGATCGGCTTGGTCAGGCTGCCGTCGGCCCGCACCACGGCCCCGGCGTAGGTGCCGTGGCGCGACTCGATCTTGCCGATGCCGGCCATCGCCCACCACGAGATCCCGCACCCGGGGGCGAGCAGGCTCATCGTCTCGGCCGCCTTGAAGTAGGCGTCGAGGACCACGAGCGGGAAGTCGGCCCCGACCACCGTGGCGAGGCGGCGCTCGTCCTCGATGGCCGCGGTGGCCTCGAGCAGCTCGATCCCGAGGCGCTCCTTCTCGGCGCGAGCCTCGTCGCGGGCGATGCGGGCGGCGGCGAGGGCGTCGCGGACGCCGTCACGGATGGCGGTCGACAGGGTCTCCTCGTTGCGGGCCCGGCGGGCTCGGCTGCGGGCGTCCTCGAGCTCGGCGACCTGGCGCCGGGCCAGCGACTCGGAGGTGATCGAGGTGGTGGCGGCGCGGTCGTGGGCGTCGGTGTCCAGCATGAACAGCGGGCCGATGTCGGCCCCGGCGCCCCGCATGTACGAGCCGACGGCGACGGCTCGCACCTCGTCGTCGAGCCGGGCGGCCTCGGCCTCCCAGCGCTCGGCCCGGGTCCGGGCGGCGTCGATCTGCTCGGTCAGCTCGGCCTCGCGCACGGTGGCCGCGGCGATGGCGGCCTCCTCGGCGGCCTCACGCCGCTCGGCCGCCGTCCGCTGGCCGGCGATCTCCTCGCGGCGCGCCACCACCCGGTCGTAGGTCGCGCTGGTCAGCTCGACGTCGGCGAGGCCGGCACTGATCTCGGTGAGCTCGCCCAGAGGGGGGAGGTCGGCCGTCTCGGTCGGCTCCGTCGGCTCGGGCTCCTGGGCCGCGGCGGGGATGCCCACCAGCAGGGCGATGGCGGCGACGGTGGCGGCCAGGGTGCGAAGAGGGGCGCGGCGGTACATGGGCGTGGTTCCATCGGTCGGCACGGTCCGGGTTTGAGGCCAGGACCAGGCCGTTCGAGCCCCCACTGCTTCGGCGGCGAGGCCCGCGGTCCTGCCCCGGACCTACCCTCTGCGGGTGACCTCGATGCCATCCTCGTCCGCCGCCCCCGCCCCTGACCCCGACCGGGTGACGGTGACCGTCGCCGACGGCGTGGCCGAGGTGGTCCTGTCCCGTCCCGACAAGATGAACGCCATCGATGGGCGCATGTTCGCCTCGCTCGTGGCGGCCGGCGACCAGGTCGCCGCCGACCGCTCGGTGCGGGCCGTCGTGCTGCGGGGCGAGGGCCGGTCGTTCTGCGCCGGACTCGACCTCTCGGCCTTCGCCGCCATGGCCGCGCCCGGTGGCTCCGGCGATGGGGGAGGCGGCGACACCGCCGCCGCGGTCAGGGGCCGGTCGCTCGTCGACCGCATGCCCGGGCGCCCCTCGAACCTGGCCCAGGAGGCGGCCCACGTGTGGCAGGCCCTGCCCCAGCCCGTGATCGCCGCCCTCCACGGCCACGTGCTCGGCGGCGGCCTCCAGATCGCCCTCGGTGCCGACATCCGCTTCAGCACGGCCGACGCCACGTTGTCGGTGATGGAGGTGCGGTGGGGCCTGCTGCCCGACATGACGGGACCGCAGGCCCTGGTCCGGCTGTGCGGCCTCGACGTGGCCAAGGAGCTGGTGTTCACGGCCCGGCGGGTCAGCGGCACCGACGCCCACGGGCTGGGCCTCGTCACCCACGTGGTCGACGACCCGGTGGAGGCGGCCCGCGCCCTGGCGGCCGAGATCGCCGGGCGCAACCCCGAGGCCGTGCAGGGCGCCAAGGTGCTGCTCAACCTGGCCGGTACGCGCCCGCTCCAGGAGGCGCTGGAGGACGAGTCGCGCCGGATGGAGGCCCTGATGGGCAGCCCCAACCAGGTCGAGGCGGTCATGGCCGAGATGGAGGGCCGCCCGCCCGTCTTCACCGACCCGGCGTGAGCTCCCCGCCGCTCTCGCCGGCGGCCCTCGGGGCGCTGACGGACGCCGTCGGGCGCGAGCACGTCCTGACCGACCCGGCCGTCACCGCCGGCCACGCCGTCGACTGGACCGGTCGCTTCCGGGGGTCGACGCCGGCCGTGGTCCGTCCCGGCTCGGTGGGCGAGGTCGAGGCCGTCGTCGCCGTGGCCCGCACCGAGGGCCTGGCCCTCGTGCCCCAGGGCGGCAACACCGGGCTGGTGGGCGGGTCGGTGCCGCTGGCGGGCGAGGTCGTCGTCTCGACGGCGCGCCTCGCCGGGATCACCGACGTCGACGCCGATGCCGGCCTGCTCACCGCCGGCGCCGGCACCACGATCGCCGCCGTCCACGCCGCGGCCCGGGCCGCGGGCTGGGCCTACGGGGTCGACTGGGCGGCGCGGGACTCGGCCACCGTCGGCGGGTCGATCGCCACCAACGCCGGCGGACTCCACGTCGTGCGGCACGGCCCGACCCGGGCCCAGGTCCTGGGTGTGCAGGCGGTGTGGGGCTCGGGCGATCGTCTCGACGACCTCGGCCGGCTGGAGAAGGACGCCACCGGCTACGACCTCTCCGGCCTGCTGTGCGGCAGCGAGGGCACGTTGGGTCTGGTCACCGCGGCCCGGCTGCGGCTGGTGCCCCACCTGCCCGAGCGGGCCCTCGCCGCTCTCGCCTTCGCCACCATGGCCGACGCCGTCGTGGCCGTGGGGGAGCTGCGGCGCTCGCTCCCCGGTCTGGAGGCGGCCGAGGCGTACCGGGCCGCCGAGGCCGACCTCGTCGCCGGCTACCTCGGCGCGGCGCCGGCCATCGCGCCGGCGCCGCCGGTCACCGTCCTCGTCGAGGCCGCGGGTCACGACGACCCGGTGGACGCCCTGGCGGCGGTCGTCGGCTCGCTGGACGGCGTGGTCGACGCCGTGGTGGCCACCGACGGGCCCCGCCGGGCCGCGCTGTGGCGCCACCGCGAGTCGCTCACCGAGGCCATCGCCACGCTCGGGCCCCACCACAAGCTCGACGTGTCGCTCCCGGCCACCGAGCTGGCCGTCTTCGCCGACGAGGTGCCGGCCCACGTCGCCGCGGTCGCACCGGCCGCCCGGACGTGGATCTTCGGCCACCTCGGCGACGGCAACCTCCACGTCAACGTGTCCGGGGTCGACCCCGACGACCACGCCGTCGACGACGCCGTGCTCGCCCTGGTCCTCGACCGGCGGGGGAGCATCAGCGCCGAGCACGGCGTGGGCACGGCCAAGCGGGCCTGGCTGGCCCGACAGCGCGGCCCGGCCGCCGTCGCCGCCATGAGCGCCGTCAAGGCCGCCCTCGACCCCGCCGGGATCATGAACCCCGCCGTCCTCCTCTGAACCGTCATCGGTCCGAGCGGTGGCTGTCACACCCCTCCGGTAGCCTCTGTCGAGCCCATGGCCTCCGTCATCCTCGCCGTCACCGCCATCGCGTGCGGCCTCGCCGCTCTGGTGTGGGCCCGCTCGGCGCGGCGTCTCGGGCGGGTCCACCGCCGGGTGGCGGCCGAGCGCGGGCCCACGGCCGACGCCTCGGTGCTGGCCCGCTCCGCCTACCGCAAGGACGTCCACACCACCACCCTCTACGCCGTCCTCAGCGGGTCGTGCGCCGCCCTGGCCCTGAGCCGCGACACCGGCGTGGAGCTGATGTTCGGGCTGATCCTCGTGCCCGTCGTCGTGTCGGTGCTCTCGGCCCGGGACTTCGTCAAGGAGTCCCGTCTGGCCGACGACCGCTACGACATCGAGCGGCGGGCCGAGGAGGTCCTCGACCAGGACCAGCTGGCGCCCCAGCGCTGGGCCGCCCGTCTGGCCCCCGAGGTGCTCCCGACCGTGCCCGGGTTCGAGATCGGCCGGGTCTACAAGGCGGGCACCGGGCTGATGGCCGGCGACTTCTTCGACGTCTACGACCTGGGCCGGGGCCGCACGGCGGCGGTCATCGGCGACGTCACCGGTCACGGCATCGAGCCGTCGATCACCGCCCTGCAGGCCAAGTACCTGCTGCGGGTCTTCCTGCGCCAGTACCGCGACCCGGCTCAAGCCCTCGAGGAGCTCAACGACCGCATGTCGGCGCTCGAGCGGCTGGAGGAGTTCATCTCCCTCTGCGTCGTGGTCTTCGACACCGAGGCCGGCACGCTGCGCTGGGCGTCGGCCGGCCACCCCACCGCCTGGCTCTGGCACGACCGCGAGGTCCGGCCCCTGCGCCACACCGGTCCGCTCCTGATGCTCGACCCCCACGGCACGTTCCTCAGCCGTGAGCTGCCGCTCGAGCGGGGCGACCTCCTGCTGCTCTACACCGACGGCCTGGCCGAGGCCCGCGCCGGCGACGACCAGTACGGCGAGGAGCGCATCGGCAACGTCCTGCGCCGCGACCCCGGCATTGCCCCCGACGTCTTGTGCAAGACCCTCCTCGAGGCGGCCAAGGACTTCGCCACCAAGCCCCTCGACGACGACGTCGCCATCCTCGCCATCCGCCGCCAGTAGCGGTCTCGACTGGGCGAGGTCACGCCGTGATGGTCATCAGCGTGTGCCGTGCCTCGACCATCGACGGGAACGGCGCTTCTCCCAGCCGGTCGAGCACGCGCTCCGTCGCCACCGAGATGAGCCGATCCACGGCGTAGATCCCGTCCCCGGCGCGCACGTGCCACGGTGCGATCCGGCCGTCCAGGGGACCCGACCACTCGGGGGCGACCAGGACACGCTCCGTCGCGTCGGTGAACCGACGGTTGGAGAGGACGAGGGCGCGGCGAGGACGCTCACCTCCGAGGTCGACCTCGACGAGCGTGCCGAGGTCGATCACAGGAGCCCGTCGATGACACGATCGAGCTCCGCATCGGCGGCATCGAGGCGGGCTGCCTCCTCCGCCGGGAGGGCCCGGCGCCAGGCGAGGTACTCATCGGCCTTGGCCCAGAAGCGCTCGCGGTCGAGGGCGTCGAGCGCCTCGATGATCGTGTCCTCGTAGGTCTCGCCACCCATGGCCTTGATCCGATCCCTCGTCTCCACGCTCAGCTTGATCGTCGTCGCCATACCCGCAGTATACCGAGACCACACCATGCCTCTCGGTAGTCTCGGGCGGTGGACGAGATCGTGCCCGACGAGGAGCCCTCCGCCGCCGACCGGGTGGCGGCCGCGGCCGAGCGGGCACTGGCCGGCAACCTGGCCAAGGTCGGCGACAAGCTCGAGACGCAAGGAAAGCTCTTCGTCCGCGACCGGCTCGACCTGCTGCTCGACCCGGGCACGTTCGTCGAGGACGCCCTGCTGGCCAACGCCTCGGCCGCCGACCTGCCCGCCGACGGCGTCGTCACCGGCACGGGCCGGATCGACGGCCGCCCCGTCGTCGTGGTCGCCAACGACCCCACGGTGAAGGCCGGCTCCTGGGGCGCCCGCACCGTCGAGAAGATGATCCGGGCCACCGAGCTGGCGCTGCGCGAGCAGCTCCCGATCTTCTGGCTGATCGACTCGGCCGGAGCCCGCATCACCGACCAGGTCCAGCTCTTCCCCGGACGGCGGGGGGCGGGGCGGATCTTCTACAACCAGATCAAGCTGTCGGGCCGGGTGCCGCAGATCTGCTGCCTCTTCGGCCCGAGCGCCGCCGGTGGCGCCTACATCCCCAGCTTCTGCGACATCGTGATCATGGTCGAGGGCAATGCCTCGATGTACCTGGGCTCGCCCCGGATGGCCGAGATGGTCATCGGCGAGCAGGCGACGCTCGACGAGACCGGCGGGGCCCGGATGCACGCCACCGTCTCGGGGTGCGGCGACAACCTGGCCGTCGACGACGAGGACGCCATCGAGCAGGCCAAGGCCTGGTTCACCTACTTCCCGACGTCGTGGCGGGACCAGCCGCCCCGGTTCGCGCCCGCCGAGCCGGCGCACCCCCTGGTCACGGGGGTCGTGCCCGAGGACGAGCGGGCCGGCTACGACGTCCACTCCGTCATCGATGGCGTGGTCGACGCCGAGAGCTTCTTCGAGCTCAAGCCCCTGTTCGCCCCCGAGCTGGTGGTGGGTCTGGGGCTCCTCGACGGCCGTCCCGTCGGCATCGTGGCCAACAACCCGGCGGTGAAGGGCGGCGTGCTGTTCGTCGACTCGGCCGACAAGGCGGCCCGCTTCGTCTGGTGCTGCGACGCCTTCAACATCCCCCTGGTGTTCCTCACCGACGTGCCCGGCTTCATGATCGGCACGCAGGTCGAGGCCCAGGGCATCATCCGCCACGGCGCCAAGATGGTCACCGCCATCTCCGAGGCCACGGTGGCCAAGGTCTGCGTCGTGCTGCGCAAGGCCTACGGCGCCGGGCTCTACGCCATGTCGGGCCCGGCCTTCGACCCGGAGGCCACCCTCGCCCTGCCGACGGCGAAGATCGCGGTGATGGGCCCCGAGGCGGCGGTGAACGCCGTCTTCGCCAACAAGATCGCGGCCATCTCCGACGAGGCCGAGCGGGAGGCGTTCGTCGCCGAGCAGCGGGCGATCTACGAGACCGACGTCGACATCGTCCGGCTGGCCTCGGAGATGGTGGTCGACGCCATCGTCGAGCCCGAGGCGCTGCGCGACGAGCTGGTCCGCCGGCTCGAGCGGGCCGACCGCAAGGACCGTCACTTCTCCGACCGCCGTCACGGCGTCCCGCCGGTCTGATGGCGGACCTGCCGGCGCGCGTCCGGATCCGCGACGTCGGGCCCCGCGACGGGCTCCAGCCCGAGGAGCCGGTGGCGATCTCCGAGCGCATCGCCCTGGTCCATGCCCTGGCCGACGCCGGCGTGGCGGTCATCGAGGCGGCCGCGTTCGTCTCGCCCAAGGCGGTGCCGGCCATGGCCGGCGCGGCCGAGGTGATGGCGGGCATCGAGCGCCGTCCCGGTGTCACCTACGCCGCCCTCGTGCCCAACCTGAAGGGGGCGGAGATGGCGCTGGCCGCCGGGGTCGACGAGCTGACCGTCACCATCTCGGCGTCGCCGACCTACAACCGCCGCAACGTGCGCATGGAGGTCGACGAGTCGGTCGCCGTGATCGGCTCGATCGTCGAGGCCGCCGATGCCACCCCGGTCGACGCGGTGGTGTCGTGCGCCTTCGGCTCGCCCTACGAGACCGACGTCGACCCGGCCTCGGCGGTGGCGCTGGGCCGTCGCCTGGCCGACGTCGGCGCCACGCGGCTCACCTACGCCGACACCACCGGGATGGCCACGCCCCGCCGGGTGGCCGACCTCCACACCGCCCTCGACGGCGTCGTCGACGACGTCGGCCTCCACCTCCACGACACGCGCGGCACCGCCCTCGTCAACGCCTACGCCGGGCTGGAGCTGGGCTTCGCCCGCTTCGACACGGCGGTCGGCGGGCTGGGCGGCTCGCCCTTCGCCCATGGCGCCGGCGGCAACCTGGCCACCGAGGAGCTGGTGGCGCTGCTCGACGACCTCGGCGTCGAGACCGGCATCGACGTCGAGGGTCTCGTCGCCGCCGCCCTGCAGGTCGAGGGTCTGGTCGGCCGGCCCGTCCCCAGCGGCGTGGCCCACGCCGGCCCGAGGACCCGCCCCGCATCCTGACCGGCCCGTCTGACTGGCCTCGCCAGCCCGGGCTCGGGCAGGGTTGCGGCGATGCCGTGGTGCGAGGGTTGCGACCGCTTCTACAACCCGAGCACGCTCGGCCCCGACGGGACCTGCCAGCAGTGCGGCCGCTTCATCGCCAGCATCGAGGACGAGCCCGAGGACCAGGGGAGTGGCCGGGCGCCGTGGCACTTCTACGTCCTGGTCGCGTGCGTGGTGATCTACCTGGGCTGGCGGGCGTTGCAGGGGATCGACTGGCTGATCCGCCAGGTGTTCTGACTATGGTGGTCCCTCCCACGGGCTGTGGCGCAGCTTGGTTAGCGCGCTTGACTGGGGGTCAAGAGGTCGGGAGTTCGAATCTCCCCAGCCCGACCACCGAAGTGCAGGTCTGAGCCCCGCCTAGGCGGGGCTCTTCTGCGATCCGGGCGCCGATGGCCGGGTCCGGCCTTGACGAATCACTTCACGAGTTGGTTAAGTGAACGGCGTGACCGCCACCGACCAGCTCAGCCTCGTGTTCGCAGCGCTGGCCGATCCCACCCGGCGAGCGATCCTCGCCGAGCTCACCGTCGGCGACGCCACCGTGACGCACCTCACGGCGCCGCTGCCGATCTCGATGCCGGCGGTGTCGCGGCACCTCAAGGTGCTCGAGGGCGCAGCCCTGATCTCCCGCTCGCGCGAGGGGAAGTGGCAGCGGAGCCACCTGGAGGCGGCGCCGCTCCGGGAGGCGGCCGTCTGGATCGAGCGCTTCCGAGGGTTCTGGGACTCGTCCTTCGACCGCCTCGACGCCCACCTCGCCACGCTGCAAGAGGAGCAGGAGAACCGATGACCACCGAACCACCCGACCTCTTCATCTCGCGCGTCTTCGACGCGCCCCGGGCCCTCGTCTACCGGGCCTTCACCGACCCGGAGCAGGTGGCGGTCTGGTGGGGGCCGACCGGCGGCGTGCGGCCGCTCGACGAGATGGCGTTCGACGTCCGACCCGGCGGCTCCCAGCGGTTCGTCCAAGTGTTCCCCGACGACCCGTCCATCCGGGCGGAGGTGCACATCGATCTGGCCGACGTCGCCGAGGGCAGGGTGCTCGACGGCGTGATGCGCGTGCGTGGCCACCTGCCCGGGGGCTTCGAGCCGTTCGAGACGCGGTTCCGGTTCGAGTTCCACGACGAGTCCGACGGGCGCACCCGCCTCGAGGTGCGCCAGTGGTTGCCGGCGCACGTGACCGGAGCAACCGAGGAGGGCTGGCGCCAGAGCTTCGCCGCGCTCGACGCCCACCTGGCGGCGACGGCGGCCGCATCAAGGGGAGCAACGAGATGAGACCACTCCGCTACTCGATCAACGTCACGCTCGACGGCTGCTGCCATCACGAGGCAGGGCCCCCGCCGGACGAGGAGTCGATGCGCTACTGGACCGCGGAGATGGGACGAGCCGATGCCCTGCTGTTCGGCCGGGTGACCTACGAGATGATGGAGTCGGCGTGGCGGCGGCCGGCCGATGGCTCGTGGCCCGACTGGATGGGGGAGATGGAGATCCCGTTCGCCGAGACCATCGATGGGGCGAAGAAGCACGTCGTGTCGAGCACGCTGGACGGGGTGGACTGGAACGCCGAGCTGCTGCAGGGCGACCTGGGCGAAGCGATCCAGCGGCTCAAGGAGGAGCCCGGCGAGGGCCTGTGGGTGGGGGGCGTGACGCTCCCCCTGGCGTTGGCCGACCTGGGCCTGATCGACGAGTACGAGTTCCTCGTGCAGCCGGTCCTGGCCGGACACGGGCCGACGTTGCTCGCCGGTCTGCGCGAGCGCATCCAGCTCGAGCTCGTGGATCGCCATGAGCTCCGGTCGGGTGCGGTCGCCCTGCGCTACCGGCCGGTGCAGGCGACGGCCTGAGTCGCCGCGACGCCCGGTCAGTCCTTCTGGAAGGTGGGAACCCAGAAGGCCACCGAGGCCACCGTCGCCTCGTCGGCGACGCCGTCCTCGTCGAGGAAGCCGCTCTTGACGCCGGCGAAGCGCAGCATGCCGTTGGCCCAGCGCTGGAACTCCTTGACCCGGGCCGCGGTCCGGCCGCCGTACTTGCCGTCGCCCTCCAGCGGCTTGCGATCGCCGAGCTTGGCCCCCGGGGTGATGATGTTGAGCAGCGCCTGGAGGAACTTGACGTCCTCGCCCTCGTCGCCCTGGCGGAGCTCGAGCCGGGGAGTGGCGACGGCGCCGCCCAGGATGGCGTCGGCCCGGGCGACGAGGGCGGCGATCCCCTGGTAGGCCACCTCGCCCGGGCAGCCCGTCGCCCGGACGTCCTTGTGGCCGCGGAGGCGGGTGCTGTTCCACCACCCCTTGCCGACGCCGTGGGCGAGGAGCTGGGAGACGGACTCGCGCGCCGCGGCCGTCGGCGTCGCCGACTCGTAGTTCCCGATGAGGACGATCGCCCGGCCCTTCTTGTTGTGGGCGAACGTGTGGCTGCCCTCGCGGTCGATCGAGTGGCCCTCCCAGATCGTGCCGTCGGGCGACACCGCGAAGGTGTAGGAGATGCCGGCCCCGAACCGGTTCTGGCCGACGACCTCCAGGTCGCGGAGGGCCTGGGGACCGTTGCGGGGCTTCCCGTCGCTGTGGTGCAGGAAGGCGCCGTCGGTGGCAGGTAGGGGCGCCGGGCGGGCGCCGTTGGCGAAGCTCGGGTTCCAGTCCGAGCGAGGACGGATGATGACGGCCATGAGACCTCCCCTTTGCCGGCGACTGCGGGTGGGTCGCCCGCGGCGATGGTACCCCTGTCAGTCCGTGCCGGGAAGGGGCTCTTCTGCCGTCCGGAACCGATCGGGGGGCAGCCGACGTCGGAGGCCGGCGTGGCGATCGCACGTCCCCGGCTCCTCCTCGCCGCCGTCCTCCTGCTGGCGGCGTGCACGACCGGCGACGAGCCCGGCCGCGGCAGCACCAACCGCGACAGCACCACGAGCGCCAGCAGCACGAGCGCGAGCAGCACGGACGGCTCCGAGGCCGACGAGCCCGTCCCGGACGACGCCGTCTGGATCCCCGACGACGACAGCCTCACCTTCGTCCGGGTCGACGAGCGGGAGGTGCCGCTCACACCGGGCCAGGTGCTCGCCGGCGTGGCCTACCGGCGGGCCGATGGCGTCACCGCCCGGATCGTCCACGCGAGGGACTTCCTCGGCCCGGGCGGTGACGTCGCCGGCATGGAGACCAGGGTCGTCCCGACCGAGGGCGGGGCCACGGCCATCGTCCCGCTCGTCGGCACGGCCGCGGCGACGCTGACGATCGCGGGTGCGCCGGACACCGAGGCGGCGACAGAGGCCGCCACCGAGCTCGCCGCCCTCGTCGGCGACGGAACCCAGCTCGGCTTCGAGTCCCGCGCCGAGCCGGTCGAGCGGCTGGGCGACTTCCGGCTGATCGGTCACTTCGACCCCGCGTCGCCCGTGGTGGAGACGACGAGCACCCACATCCAGTACCGCACGCCCAGGGGCGGGGCGGTGTACGTGGAGCAGGCGGAGCTGGTCGACCCCGACCTCCCGCTCGAGGTGGCCATGCTCCCGTCGAGCGCGCCGATCGAGGACGACGACGGCCTGCGGGTGGCCGTCATGGAGGGCGCGACCGGCTCCGCGCCGACTCTCACCACGATCGTGGGCCGCAGCCGAGTGACCATCGCCGCCGCCGAGCACCAGCTGCGTCCGCTGGCCCACGCCCTCGTGCCCGTCGCGCGGGCGGTGATCGACGAGATGGTCCGTGAGGTGAACGCCGACGCCGTCGCCCGGGGCGAGAGCCAGCCGGTTGTGGATGGCGTCACCTGGTACGGCAACGGGAACGATCCGCCCGTCGCATGCATCGACGGCGAGGAGCCGGACGGGTGCGTCGAGTTCGGGGGCAGCAACCCCCTGACGGTGGCGTGGATCCCGCGGGACGGCACGTACCTCGTCGTCGGCTGCATCATCGATCTGTTCCCGGTGCCCGAGGTCGTCGTCAACGACCGGCCGATCCCGACGCAGACGGCCTTCTGCGGGCGGGCGTTCTCCGTCGCGGACGTCGCTCCCGGGACCCTCGCCGTCGAGTTCGACGACGGCCCCGGTGGTGTCGGCACCTACACCTACGCCGTCCCCTGAGGGACCTCACGGGTACCGTCACGCGTCGTGGGAGCCATCGAGGTGACGCCGATCGGGTACGTGCGGGGTGGCAGGAGCGAGCCCCTCGACGACGACTGGGGGCCCGTCGTGGCCCGCATCGAGCTCGATCCCGATCGCCTCGAGGCCACGGCCACGGCGGCGCTCGACGCCTTCTCCCACCTGGACGTGGTGTTCGTCTTCGACCGGGTCGACCCGACGGCCGTCCAGACGGGCGCCCGCCGGCCCCGGGGGAGGGCCGACTGGCCCGAGGTCGGGATCCTGGCCCAGCGGGCGAAGGCCCGGCCCAACCGCATCGGGGTCACGACCTGCGAGCTGCTGGCGGTCGACGGGCTGGGGCTCGACGTGCGGGGCCTCGACGCCATCGACGGGACGCCCGTGCTGGACGTGAAGCCCCACATGGCCGGCTTCGGGCCACGGGGCGAGGTACGCGAGCCGGCGTGGGCCGTCGAGCTGATGGAGGGCTACTGGTAGCCCTGCGCCTCAGACGCCGAGGAGCTCCTTCTCGGGCTCGTCGGCGGCGTCGGGATCGTCGTCCTCGACGTCGAGGTGCCCCTCGACGTCGACCTTGGGGAGGATGCGGTCCAGCCAGCGGGGGAGCCACCAGTTGCGATCGCCCAGGAGCTCCATGGTGGCGGGCACCAGGAGCATGCGGACGACGGTGGCGTCGAGCAGGACGGCGACGGCCAGCCCGGTGCCGAACAGCTTGATGACCCGATCGTTCTCGAGCAGGAACGAACCGAAGACGAACACCATGATCAAGGCGGCGGCGGTGATGACCCGGGCCGTGGCGGCGAGACCGTTGGCCACCGACTCGCGGCTGTCGCCGGTGCGGTCCCACTCCTCCTTGACCCGCGACAGGAGGAAGACCTCGTAGTCCATCGAGAGGCCGAACACGATGGCGAACATCATCATCGGGAGGAACGGCTCGACCGGTGCCCCGTCGAAGTTGAAGAGCCCGCCGAGCCAACCCCACTGGAAGCCGGCCACGACGATGCCGTAGGCGGCCCCGATCGACAGCAGGTTCATCAGCACGGCCTTCAGCGGCACGAGGATCGACCGGAACACGACCATCAGCAGCAGGAACGACAGGGTCAGCACGGCGGCGAAGAACAGCGGCAGCCGCGACGCCAGGTAGGTGGAGAAGTCGACCTGGAAGGCGACGCTGCCGGTGACGGCGGGGTCGAGGGCGGCGTCGCCGACGGCGGCCGGGATGACCTCGTCGCGCAGACGGGCCACCAGGTCGGTCGTGCCCTCGTCCTGCGGTGACGTCGACGGGATGACCCGCCACAGGGCGGCGGTCGGATCCTCCGGATCGTTGGTGACGGCGGGGGAGGCGAAGGCGACCCCCTCGGCGGCGGTCAGCCCGGTCGTGATCCGCTCGAGCACGGCGGGATCGGTGCCCTCGGGCAGCCGGGTGGCGACGATGAGCGGGCCGTTGAAGCCGGGCCCGAAGCCCTCGGCCAACAGGTCGTAGGCGATCCGGGTGTCGGTGCCCTCGGGGTAGTTGCCCTCGTCGGAGAAGCCGAGCCGGAGACCGAGGACGGGGATGGAGAGGACGAGGAGGAGGGCGGCACCGGCACCGACCGATCGCCACGGGTGGTGCTGGACGGCGCGGCTCCAGCGGTAGGAGAAGGTCTGCTCGGGGGTCTTGCGCGACCGCATCGGGACCTCGGCGCGCAGCTTCGAGACGAAGAACCCGAGGACGAGGACGACGATGCCGGCGACGAGCAGGGCCAGCGACACGCCGGAGGGCACGCCCAGGCCGATGAGCACGAGGGCGAGCGCCACGAGCCCGGCGGTGACGAGCCCGCGCCAGCGGGTGATCTCGACCCGGTTGCCGGCAAAGCCGAGCAGGGCGGGCAGCAGGGTGATCGACGCCACGACGGTGACGGCGACGACGCTGGCGGCGCCGATCGCCAGCCCGCTGACGAAGCTGAGCCCCATCAGGATCATGCCGAGGAGGGAGATGACGACGGTGGCGCCGGCGAACACGACGGCCCGGCCCGACGTGTCGATGGCGACGGCGGTGGCCTGCCGGGTCGAGAGCCCGTGGTGCAGGTTCTCCCGGTACCGGGTGACGATGAAGAGGGCGTAGTCGATGCCGACGCCCAGGCCGATCATCACGCCCAGGATGTTGGCGAAGTCGGGGATGGTGACGACGTTCGAGAGGATGCCGATGATCGCCGTGCCGAGCCCGATGCCGAACAGGGCCACGCCGATGGGCAGGCCCATGGCCAGCACCGATCCGAAGGCGAGGATCAGGATCACGATGGCGAAGCCGAGGCCGAGCACCTCCGACGAAGGCTCCTCGAACTCGGCGAAGGTGCCGCCACCGAGGTAGATGTCCACGCCCGGGGCGTCGACCTCCTCGATCAGCGGGCGGATGTCCTCGGCGACGGCCGCGGCCTCCTCGAAGGAGTAGTCCGAGGGCACCTCGACCTCGGCGTAGGCGATGGTGCCGGCCGGCTCCTCGGTGGAGATGCGGACCGCACCACCCGGGTCGCCGGGGGCCTGCGGCTCGTCGTAGGGGGTGGCGACGATGACGCCGTCGATCCTGGCCACCTCGGCGAAGAGGGCCTCCATCGGCTCCCGCACCTCGGGGTCGGTGACGGGGCGATCGGCCCGGAACACGATCGAGCCGCTCTGGCCCGCCCCGGCGCCGCCGAAGGCGTCCTCGAGGATGTCGATGCCCCGCTGGCTCTCGCCCGGGAGGCTCGGGTCCGACTCCGACTCGGTGCCCAACGACCCCGAGATGGCGAAGCCGGCGACCAGCGCGACGATCCACAGGGCGAGCACGATCCAGCGGCGGTCGTGGCACCAGCGACCCAGGCGAGCGAACATCGTGCGTCTCCATCGACGACAGGCGTTGGGGGTTTCCGGTCCAGAGTCACCCGTTTGTGCATGCGAGCACAATGTCGCATCGGTCACCCCGCCCCGGCCGGTAGCGTCGGGCCCCGATGTGCGGACGGTTCGTCTCCTCCAGCTCCCCGGCCGACCTGGCGTCGTACTTCGGTGCCGAGGGCACCGTCGACGAGGCCCTGGAGCAGAACTACAACGTGGCGCCCACGAGCGACGTCTACGTCGTCCACGCCGACGGCGGGACGCGCCGGGTCGACGCCTTCCACTGGGGCCTCGTGCCGCTGTGGGCCAAGGACCCGAAGGTCGGCAACCGCATGATCAACGCCCGGTCCGAGACCCTCGCCAGCAAGGGCGCCTTCAAGCCGGCGTTCAAGCGGCGCCGCTGCATCGTCCCCGCCGACGGGTTCTACGAGTGGAGGAAGCTGTCGGGCCAGAAGCGCAAGCAGCCGTACTTCATCCACCGGCCCGACGACGAGCCCTTCGCCTTCGCCGGCCTGTGGGAGATCTGGAAGGGCCCCGAGAAGGACGGGACGGAGCAGCTCCGCTCGACGACGATCATCACCACGGAGGCCAACGAGCCCATGCAGGCGATCCACGACCGCATGCCCGTGGTGCTCCCGCCGTCGGCGTGGGACACGTGGCTCGACCCCGAGAACGACGACATCGACACCTTGGGGAAGCTGCTGGTCCCCGCCCCGGCGTCGCTCATCACCATGCACCCGGTCAGCACCGACGTGGGCAACGTCCGCAACCGGGGTCCCCAGCTCACCGAGGAGATCGCCCCCGAGGCCACCCTGGAGCTGGGCGGCGACGGCGCCCCCGGGTGACGCGGTCCAGGAGATGAGGGGGAGCGGGCGGCTCGACGTGCGGCGGAGGCTCGACGCGTCGGCGCTGCGCTGGCAGGCGCGCCTCGACACGGCGTGGGTCGACCGGACCCTGCCGTGGATCATCGGCGGCACCCTGTCGCTCGCCCTCGCCGCCATCGGGTTCGCCGTCCAGCGCCAGCTCGACGGCGGCCCCACCCTGGCGGTCTGGACGCAGGCGGCCTGGAACCTCGAGAACGGCCACGGCGCCTCGTCGTCGCTCGCCGGGGGCAACGTCGTCACCGACCAGTGGGCGTTCACCTCCCTGCCGCTGCTGTGGCTGGGGCGGTGGATCCCGATGGGCCCGCTCCTCGCCGTGGTCCAGCCGCTGTGCCTCGGCCTGGCCGTCGTGCCCATCTGGCGCACCGCCCGGGAGGTGGCCCGTCTCCGCCTCGGCGTCACCGTCGCCCTGAGCCTCGCCTACGCCGCCGCCCCCATCCTCTACACCGCCAACCTCAGCGGGTGGAGCGCGGTGGTGCCGGCCGTGCCCGCCCTCGCCTGGGCGTCGTGGTTCGGCCAGCGCCGGTGGTGGATCGCCTACGGGCTGTGCATCGCCGTGGCGCTCCTGTCGCGGGCCGACGTCGGGCTGGTGCTCGTGGCCTTCGGGATCCTGGGCGTCACGTCGGGAGATCGCCGGTCGGGGGTCCTGACCGCGGTCGCCGGGGCGGTCTGGACGACGGCCTACCTCGTCGTCGTGGCCCCACCCGTGCCGCGCGGCCCGCTCACCGCCGGCGAGGCCGTCCTGGCCCGGGGCGTGGCCCCGCTGGCCGTCCTGCGCGACCCGCTGCGGCTCGTCACCGACCTGGTCCTCCAACCCAACGTCGGCGCCCTCGTGGTCCTCGTCGGGCCCTTCCTGTTCCTGCCGATGGTCGTGCCCCGCTTCGCCCTGCCCGCCTTCCCGCCGATCGTCCTGGGTCTGGTGGGGGAGGAGGCCGTGCGCCAGGGCGTCGGGCCCGGCCCCGGCAGCGACCTGCTGCCGTCGGTGCTGATGCTGGCGGTGGTGCCGTTGGCCTTCGCCGCCATCGTGGCCCTCGCCCGCATCGGCCAACCGAGCGTGAGCCGCATCCGCGTCGACCACCGGATCGTGGCGGCCATGGTGCTGGCGACCTTCGCCATCTTCGTCCAGGTCGCTCCGGCCTCACCGTTCAACGAGCCGTGGTCGTGGGGCGGGCGGGATGCCGTGGACGGCGGCCGCATGCAGGCGGTCGACACACTGGAGGAGGAGTACGGCCTGGTCGGCGCGGTGGCCGTCTCCCCGCAGCTCACCTCGCTGGTGGCCGAGCGGTGGGCGGTGCACGAGCTCCCCGCCGGTCCGCCCGAGCAGGGCTGGCGCCCGGACGTGCCCGCCATCATCCTCGACACCACCGCGGTGGGCGACGACGGCGACCGGCTCTGGACCGACAACGACCAGGCGATCGCCCTGGCCAACCTCCGGAGCCGCTCCTACGAGGTCTCCTACGCCGGCGCCGGCATCGTCCTCCTCCTCCACGACTGACGGACACGTTCACATCTGGTTCACAGCGTCTCAGGTACACCTGTTCGCATGAAGTCGCCGATCGAGACGCCAGCGGAGTGGGAGGTGCACAGCGCCTTCGAGGCTGCGGTGGCCGCTGCTGCGGGGGTGCGGAACGCGGCGGATGCGGCGCTGGTCGATCTGGTGGTGACGGCGTTGGCCGAGGGCTGGTGGGAGGGGTGGAGGATCCACACGCCCGTGCAGTGGCTCATGTGGCAGGCCGGTGTGTCGCGGTCGACGGCTCGTCTGGTCGTGCGTCTTGCCCGGCGAGCCGGTGACCTCCCCACCGTGATGGACACGCTCCGGCGTGGTGGGCTGTCGCTCGACCAGGCCGCCACAGTCGCTCGCTACACGCCGGCGGAGTACGAGTCCTCGGTCTGCGAGCTGGCGGTCAACGCGACGGTCAACCAGATCGTGGCGGCGACCCGGCAGTACGGGTTCGACACCGAGATCGCAGGGCGGGACGAGCGTGAGCGGCGGGGACCGGAGCGGTCGGTGTCCTTCGGGACCGACGAGGGCGACCAGTGGCGGGCCTCGATCCGCCTACCGGCCGACGAGGGCCAGGTGGTGGAGGAGGCGCTCAGAGCCTCCCGCGATCGGCTTCACGACGCCCAGCGCACGGCGGCCAAGGCCCGCGCCGAGGCCGAGGGGCGGGCGGCGACCGGGACGGACGCCGACCTCGGGGTCGAGAAGGTCTCGTGGGCCGACGCGCTCGTCGGGATGGCCCACTCGGTGCTGAACCACTCCGCGGCCGGCGCCGAGGTCTCGAGCCGGCCCGGCGTGCTGCTCCACCTCGAGGCCCCGGTCGACGGCGACTCCTGGCGGGCCGAGATGCACATGGGGCCCGCCCTGCCGCCGGCGATGCGTCGCTACCTCACGTGCGACTGCGACATCGCCGCCGTCTGGCACGCCGACGGGCGCCCGGCCCAGGTCGGGCGCACCCAGCGGATCGTCCCCCGGCGGATCCGCCGGTTGGTCGAGCACCGCGACGGCGGGTGTCGGGTCCCCGGCTGCGACTCCACCCTGTGGATCCAGGTCCACCACATCGTCCACTGGGAGGACGACGGCGAGACCGTCACGTGGAACCTGATCTGCCTGTGCGGCCACCACCACCGTCAGCACCACCAGGGCCTGCTCGGCATCACCGGCAACGCCGATCTCCCGGACGGCGTGGTCTTCACCACCGCCTCCGGCCGGGTCCTGAGACCATCCGGCCAGCCGATCCCCCCGGTCGCCCTGCCGGCGGTGGAGCCCTATGACGGCCCCACCGGCGAGACCCTCCACAAGCACTGGGTGGTCTTCAACCGACGTCCGCCCTGCGACCGACAGCGAGAACGAGAACCCGCCGCCGCGAGGACGGCCTCCTAGACGTCGGCGACTCCTGTCGCGCCCTGGGCGCGGAGCTCGGCGCGGAGGTGGTCGGCGGCGGCGTCGAGGGCGGCGGGGTCGGGATCCGGATCGGCGTTGGCGAAGTTCAGCTGGTCGAGGCCGGTGAAGGGGACCAGGTGGACGTGGGCGTGGGGGACCTCCTCGCCCACGACGAGGACGCCGATCTTGGTGGGGGAGAAGGCCTCCTGCTGGGCCCGGCCGATCGTGCGGGCGACGGCCATCACGTGGGCCAGCAGGTCGGGCTCGATGTCGATCCAGTGGTCGACCTCCTCGACCGGCACCACCAGGGTGTGACCGGGGGCGAGGGGGGCGATGGTGAGGAAGGCCACGACCCGCTCGTCGCGCCACACGAAGCGCCCGGGGATCTCGCCGTCGATGATGCGGGTGAAGAGCGTGGCCATGGGTCCGACCCTAGGACGACGTATGGTCCGCCCGTGGCCGATGCAGAGGGGGAGGGCGAGGACCGCATCCTCACCATTCCCAACATCATCACGGTCGTCCGGCTGTCGCTGCTGCCGGTGTTCCTCTGGCTGCTGTTCGGTCGCGACGATCGGGTCTGGGCGGCCAGCCTGCTCGGCGCCCTCGGGGCCACCGACTTCCTCGACGGCTACATCGCCCGCCACTGGCACCAGGTCTCCACTGTCGGGAAGATCCTCGACCCGGTGGCCGACCGCCTCCTGTTCTTCGTCGGCGGCCTGGCGATCATCATCGACGGCAGCATCCCGCTCTGGGTGGCGTGGCTGGTGTTGATCCGCGAGGTGCTCGTGTCGGTGGCCACGGTCGCCCTCGCCCTGGCCGGGGCCACGCGCATCGACGTCACCTGGTTCGGCAAGGCCGGGACCTTCTGCGTGATGTTCGCCTTCCCCCTCTTCCTCGCCTCCGAGGGCCAGCTCTTCTGGCGCGACGAGGCCCGCGTCCTCGCCTGGGGCTTCGCCGTCCCCGGCCTGGTGCTGGGCTACATCGCCCTCGCCCTGTACGTGCCGATCGGGCTCCGAGCCCTCCGCGAGGGCCGTGCCGCCCGGACGGGTGACGGTGCCGACGCAGCGGACGGGACCGCCAGCCCCGCCCGGTAGGTTCGCCCCCGTGAAGGCCGTCATCATGGCGGGCGGCGAGGGCTCACGCCTCCGCCCGCTCACCTCCCACACACCCAAGCCCATGCTCCCGCTGGCCAACCGGCCGATGATGGAGCACATCGTCGGGCTGCTCCGCGACCACGGCTACACCGAGATCGTCGTGACGGTGGCCTTCCTGGCCAACCAGATCCGCACCTACTTCGGCGACGGCTCCGAGTTCGGCGTCGAGATGGTCTACGCCACCGAGGAGCAGCCGCTCGGCACGGCCGGTTCGGTCCGCAACGCCAAGGACGTGCTCGACGAGCGCTTCCTCGTCATCTCCGGCGACGTCCTCACCGACATCGACCTGGCCAAGATCGTGGCCGAGCACGACGCCAAGGGGGCCCTGGCCACCATCGGCCTCGTCGCCGTCGACGACCCCCTCGAGTTCGGCATCGTGATCACCCGGGAGGACGGCTCGATCGAGCGGTTCCTCGAGAAGCCGACCTGGGGCCAGGTCTTCAGCGACACGATCAACACCGGCATCTTCGTGCTCGAGCCCGAGATCTTCGACTTCATCGCCCCCGACCGGCCCGTCGACTTCTCCGGCGAGGTCTTCCCCGAGCTGCTGGCCCAGGGCAAGCCCATGATCGGTGCGGTGGCCGAGGGCTACTGGGAGGACGTCGGCACTCTCGAGGCCTACGTGCGAGCCCACCGCGACGTCCTCGACGGCACGGTGAAGGTCGACGTGCCCGGCTTCCCGCTGCGCGACGGGGTGTGGCTGGGGGAGGGGGCCGAGGTGCACCCCGACGCCGAGATCATCGGCAACGCCGTGATCGGGGCGGGCGTGCGCGTCGACGCCGGGGCCCGCATCGGTCCCGACGCCGTCCTCGGCCGCAACACCCGGGTGCGCTCCGACGCCGTGATCGAGCGCTCGGTGGTCCACGAGAACGTGTACCTGGGCCAGGGCTCCCGCCTCCGCGGCTCGGTGGTGGGCCGGTCGAGCGAGCTGCGGCGATCGGCGCGGGCCGACGAGGGATCGGTGCTGGGCGACGAGTGCTTCGTGGGCGAGGAGGCCGTCGTCGGCGCCGGCGTGAAGGTGTACCCCTTCAAGACGATCGAGGCCGGCGCCACGGTCAACTCGTCGATCATCCTCGAGTCCCGCGGGGCGCGGAGCCTGTTCGGCCTGTCCCGGGCCACCGGGCTGGCCAACGTCGACATGACCCCGGAGCTGGCCACCCGGATCGCCATGGCCTGGGCCACCACCCTGCCGCGGGGCAGCACCGTGGTGACCTCCCGCGACTCCAGCCGGGCCTCCCGCATGCTCAAGCGGGCGCTGATGGCCGGGCTCAACGCCGGCGGCGTCGACGTCCTCGATCTCGAGGTGGCGGCGATGCCGGTCACCCGGTTCGCCATCCGCCAGCCCGTCGTGTCCGGCGGCGTGAGCGTGCGGCTCGAGGGCGACGACCCCGACTCCATCGGCCTGCGCTTCGTCGACGGCGACGGCCTCGACATCTCCGAGGCGTCGCAGCGCAAGATCGAGCGCCAGTTCTCCCGGGAGGACTTCCGCCGGGTGCCGGCCGAGGACATCGGCGACATCGGGTTCCCGCCCCGCGTCCTCGAGCACTACACCACCGCGCTGGGCCAGACGGTCGACCTCGACGTGGTGCGCGCCGCCGGGTTCAAGATCGTGACCGACTACGGCTTCGGCTCGACCTCGTTCACCATGCCGACGCTGCTGGCCAAGCTCGGGGCCGAGGTCCTGGCCGTGAACCCCTACGCCTCGACCCAGAGGGCCATGGGCTTCGTCCGCCAGCGGGGCGCCGAGGCCGCCGCCCCGCTCGTCACCGCCGCCGGCGCCCACCTCGGTGCCGTCATCGACGCCGACGGCGAGCGGCTCACGCTCATCGACGACGAGGGCCGGGTGCTGTCCGACACCCAGGCGATGCTCGCCCTGGTGCGGTTGGTCGCGCCGCACATCGACGGCGAGGCGATCGTCGTCCCGGTCAACGCCACCATCCACGTGGCCGGCATGCTGGCCGACGCCGGCGTCGAGGTGCGCGAGGCCAAGATGTCGTCGGCCGCGCTGATGGCGGCGGCCGAGGAGCCCGGGGCCGGGTTCGCGGCCAGCACTGACGGCGGCTTCATCCTCCCCGGGTTCCTGCCCGCCTTCGATGCCGCCGCCATGCTCGTCAAGCTGCTCGAGCTGCTGGCCCGTCACGACGTGCGCCTCTCGTCGGTCGTCGACGACCTGCCCCGGCCCCACATCGCCCACGAGACGGTCGTGACCCCGTGGGAGCAGAAGGGACTGGTGATGCGGTCGCTGGTGGAGCGGGCCGACCCGAGCCGGCTGGTGCTGGTCGACGGGGTCAAGGTCCTCCACGACGACGGCTGGGCCCTGGCCCTGCCCGACCCGGCCGAGCCCCTCACCCACGTCTGGGCCGAGGCCGCCACCGACGCCGCGGCGCGGACGCGCGCCCAGGAGTACGGCCGGCGCATCCGTCAGCTCGTCCGGTGAACCCTCACGCAGAGGTCGAGGGTCGGGTGAGGTAGGTTGCGGGCCATGAACCTCCCCGAGGACCTTCGCTACACCAAGGACCACGAGTGGGTGCGGGTGGAGGGCTCCCGCGTGAGGATCGGCATCACCGACTACGCCCAGGACGCCCTCGGCGACGTCGTGTTCGTGCAGGTGCCCGAGGCCGGTGCGGCCGTCGAGGCCGGGGCCACCATCAGCGAGGTCGAGTCGACCAAGTCGGTCTCGGAGATCTACGCCCCGGTCGCCGGTTCGGTGGCCGCGGTCAACGCCGATCTGGCCGATGCGCCCGAGCGGCTCAACGAGGATCCGTACGGCGAGGGTTGGATCTGCGAGCTGGAGGTCAGTGACCTGGGCCAGCTCGACGACCTGCTCGACGTCGACGGCTACCGGAGCCTGATCGAGGAGTAGATCGTGGCCGAGACCGAGTGCGGCCGTTGCGGCCACCACAACGCCCCAGACGCCAACTTCTGCTCGTCCTGCGGTGCCCCCATCGAGCATGAGAACCAGGACCGTCCGACCATCCAGCTCCAGATCGACAGCCCGGCCGGGCAGCCCGACGAGGTGAGCCTCGACCTCGACGAGCTCCCCGGCGTCGGCGTGCTGGTGGTCCGGGCCGGGCCCAACGCGGGCTCGACCTTCGCCGTCGACAAGGACGTCATCACCGCCGGTCGCCACCCCGACAGCGACATCTTCCTCGACGACATCACCGTGTCCCGGCGTCACGCCGAGGTCCGCAACGACGGCGGTCGGCTGGTCGTGGCCGACGTGGGCTCCCTCAACGGCACCTACCTCAACCGTGAGCGGATCGAGCAGGCGGACCTGACCGACGGCGACACCGTCCAGGTGGGCAAGTTCAAGCTGGTCTTCGTCGCAGGCCCTGAGACCGAGCCCGGGGCGTGAACGTGGCCGAGCGGTCGCACCTGTCGATCGGCGAGGTCCTGTCCCTGCTGCAGGACGAGTTCCCCGACGTCACCATCTCGAAGATCCGGTTCCTGGAGAGCCAGGGCCTCCTCGACCCCGAGCGCACGCCGTCGGGGTACCGGAAGTTCTACGAGGCCGACGTCCGGCGGCTGCGCTGGATCCTCACCGAGCAGCGCGACAAGTTCCTCCCCCTGAAGGTGATCAAGGACCGCCTCGACGACGGGATCGAGGCCGAGCTGGCCGCACCCGACCCGTCGGGCAACGGGGCGGCCGCCGCCGTGCCGCTGGCCAAGGAGGGCGAGGTGCCGACCTCACCCGCCCCGCCCGCGCCCCCCGCCGCAGCCCCCGCTCCGGCTCCGGCTCCCGCCCCGCCGGTCGCGGATCCGACGCCGGCCCCCCCGGCCTCGCCCGAGCCGGCGTCGCTGCCGATCTGGATGGCCGACGCGGCGCGCGCCAAGGTCGACCGGGGGCGCACCGGCCGGCCCGCCGTGGGGGAGGGGCCCGACCCGCTGGCCACGTCGGCCACCTCGGTCAGCCTCACCGTCGACGAGATGCTCGCCGCCAGCGGGCTGACGCGCCTGCAGCTCGCCTCGCTCGAGGAGTACGGCCTGGTCCGGGGGCACGCCGTGGCCGACGACCGGTACTACGACGGCGAGGACCTCGTCATCGCCCAGAAGTCGTCCGGCTTCCTCTCCCGCGGCATCGAGGCCCGGCACCTGCGCATGTTCAAGACGGCGGCCGAGCGCGAGGCCGCCCTCCTCGAGTCGCTGGTGATGCCGCTGGTCAAGCAGCGCAACGCCGAGGGCCAGCAGCAGGCCCACGAGACCGTGGCCGAGCTGGCCGCCCTCGGGCAGTCGCTGCGCGCCGCCTTCCTCCGCGCCGCGCTGTCCGACCAGCTCTAGACGCAACCGCGTCCCCACCGCACAGCGGTAGTGTGCCGGTGATGGTCGAGATGGATCTCGTCGGTGTGCGGGTGGAGCTCCCCTCCAACACCCCCATCGCGCTCCTGCGGGAGCGGTCCGGTGCTCGACGGGTGCTCCCGATCTTCATCGGCGGGCCCGAGGCGACGGCGATCGCCTTCGCCCTCGAGGAGGTCGTGACGCCCCGGCCCATGACCCACGACCTGATGCGGAACCTGCTCGACGATCTGGGCGTGAGCATCGAGTCGGTCACGGTCACCGAGCTGCGGGACCGCACCTTCTACGCCGAGATCGAGCTCCACGCCGCCGACGGCGTCCACCGGGTCTCGAGCCGCCCGTCCGACGCCCTCGCCCTGGCCGTCCGGATCGGCACCCCGATCTACGCCGCCGAGGAGGTCCTCGACGAGGCCGCCTTCCAGGCCGAGGACGACACCGAGGACGAGGGGGCCGACGAGGAGGAGGCCGAGGAGGTCGTCGAGCAGTTCAAGGAGTTCATCGACAACGTCAGCCCCGAGGACTTCGCCTCCTAGCGGACTCTTCCGTTGACCGGCGCGCGCGCGGAGCGTACGGTAGACAACCCACAGCGTCGTAACTACGGCGGTGTGACGCGCTTCGGGCAGGAGGCACCATGGACGACGAGGGCTACAGCGGCAAGGCAGCAGCCGAGATCGTGGGCATCACCTACCGGCAGCTCGACTACTGGGCGCGCACCGACCTGATCCGTCCCGCGCTGGCCGACGCCCAGGGCAGCGGCTCGCGACGCCGGTACTCCTACGGCAACCTGCTCGAGCTCAAGCTGGTGAAGACGATGCTCGACTCGGGCATCAAGCTCGAGTCGGTGCGCGACGCCTTCGGCTACCTGCGCTCGGAGGGCACCGACATCTCGGCCGCCCGTCTGGTCATCGCCGGGACGTCGGCCGTGCTGGTGAAGGACGATGCCGAGATGATCGACGTCGTCAACCGGTACCACGGCCAGGGCGTGCTCAACCTCAACCTGGTCACCCTCGACGGGCTCCGGGGCGAGCTCGACACCGCGGTGCACGAGCTGCGTCCGCCGGTCGACCCCTCCCTGGCGCTCGCTGCGGAAGCCTGACCAGCACCGCCGGTACGATCCGGCGGTGACCGCCCGCACCTCTCCGCTCGACGCCGTCCACCGCGCCCTCGGGGCCCGCATGGTCCCCTTCGGGGGGTGGGACATGCCGGTCAGCTACCCCAGCGGCACGCTGGCCGAGCACGAGGCCTGCCGCACCGATGCGGTCGTCTTCGACGTGAGCCACCTGGGCACGGTGCGGATCGAGGGTCCCGATGCGCTCGACCGGCTCCAGGCCGCCTTCACCAACGACCTCGGCCGCATCGGCCCCGGGAAGGCGCAGTACACGCACCTGCTCGACGGGGCCGACGCCTCGGTGCTCGACGACATCATCGTCTGGTGGGTCGACGACGAGCGCTTCGACGTCATGCCCAACGCGTCCAACACCGACCGGGTCACCGGTGCGCTGGGAGGGGGCGCCGAGGACGTCACCGCCACCCGCGCCGTCCTCGCCGTCCAGGGCCCCGAGGCCCGGGCCCGGGTCGCCGCCATCGTCCCCGAGGCCGCCGCCGTGCCCCGCTTCGGCGTGACCCGCACCGTCTGGTCGGGGGTCGACTGCGTTGCCGCCGGCACCGGCTACACGGGCGAGGACGGCATCGAGATCGCGGTGCCCGCCGAGGCCGCCCCCGCGCTGTGGGAGGCCATCGTCGGCACGGGCGTCGTGCCCGCCGGGCTCGGCGCCCGCGACACGCTCCGGCTCGAGGCCGGCCTGCCCCTCCACGGCCACGAGCTGGGCCCGGGCATCACCCCGCTGCAGGCCGGGCTGGGCTGGGTCGTGCGCTGGGACAAGGGCGACTTCATCGGGCGCGAGGCGCTGGCCGCCGAGAAGGAGCGGGGCATCGCCCGCCGGCTCCGCGGCCTGGCCGTCGAGGGCCGGCGTCCACCGCGCGAGGGCCAGCCGGTCGTGCGGGACGGCGACCAGGTCGGCACCGTCACCAGCGGCAACTTCTCGCCGACGCTGGGCCACGGCATCGCCCTGGCCTTCCTGCCGCCCGACGTCGCCATCGGCGAGGCCCTGGCCATCGACGTCCGCGGCACCGAGGTCCCCGCGACCGTCGTGAAGACGCCTTTCACCAAGAGCTAGCGAACTCGGGGGAGTGATCGCCCGAAACCGGGCGATTACTCCCCCGAGTTCGAGGATGTGGGGTGGGGCTAGGCGTAGTCCTCGACGGGGGGGCAGCTGCAGACGAGGTGGCGGTCGCCGTGGCCGCCGTCGATGCGGCGGACGGGCGGCCAGTACTTGTCGGCCTTGGACACCGAGCCGGGGAAGGCGGCCTGGGCCCGGGTGAAGGGGTGCTCCCACTCGTCGCCGAGGACGGACTCGGCCGTCCACGGCGCGCCCTGGAGCAGGCCCGGGTGCTCGTC
>DASVEC010000298.1:0-10306 GCA_036380755.1 Iamia sp.
GACCTGTTCCGCCTGAACCCGGGGCTGAGGACGGTCCGCTCGCCGTACCCCGGCCCCGACGGCGGCGAGGGCGAGGAGCTGGTGGCCCAGCCGGCGATCCACCTCGACGCCGCCCTCGTCCACCTCAACGTGGGCGACGACCGGGGCAACGCCGCCTTCACCGGCCCGGACCTCTACTTCGACGACCTCCTGCTGGCGGCGGCGGCCGAGGGCTTCGTCAGCGTGGAGCAGGTGGTCGAGACGGCCGACCTGGTCGACGTGGCCGGCGACGTCACCCGCCTGCGCATCAGCCGCCTGTTCACCACCGGCGTGGTCGAGGCGCCCGGCGGGGCCGGGTTCACCGAGTGCGTGCCGGACTACGACCGCGACGACGAGGCCCAGTCCCGGTGGTTCGCCACCGCCAAGGACCCCGAGGCCCGCGCCGCCTTCCTCGAGGAGTGGGCCAATGGTTGAGGGAACGTTTGACGACATCACCACGCTCGTCCGCCGGGCCGACGTGTGCGCCGTGGCCGTGGCCGAGTGCTTCCGGGGCGACGGCGAGAGCCTGGCCAACCCCATCGGGGTGATCCCCATGATCGGCGGCCGGCTGGCCCGGGCCAGCTTCGAGCCCGACCTGATGATGACCGACGGCGAGGCGACCCTGATCGCCAACCACGAGGCGTCGCCGGCGGCCGAGAGCCGCGTCGTGGAGACGTTCAACCCCTACCGCCGCATGTTCGACGTCGTCTGGAGCGGGCGTCGGCACGTGATGATGGGCGCCACCCAGGTCGACCGGTACGGCAACCAGAACATCGCCTCCTTGGGCCCCGACCCCCACGCGCCCAAGGTCCAGCTCCTCGGCGTCCGTGGCGCCCCGGGCAACACGATCAACGACACGACCAGCTACTGGGTCGGTCGTCATGCCCCGAACGTCTTCGTCGAGGCCGTCGACGTGGTGTGCGGCATCGGCTACGACCGGGCCGCCGAGCTCGGGCGCACCGCCGCCCGTTGGCACGAGATCCGGCGGGTCGTGTCCAACCTCGGGGTCTTCGACTTCGAGACCGACGACCACCGCATGCGGATCCGGTCGCTCCACCCCGGCGTCACCGTCGACGAGGTCCAGGAGGCCACCGGGTTCGACCTCGCCGTCCCCGACGACCTCGGCGAGACGCGCCTCCCCACCCCGGACGAGCTCGAGCTCCTCGACACGCTCATCGATCCGGACGGCACCCGGTTCCGCGAGGTCCCCGACCAGCCCTAAAGGTTCGTCGCCGCCGGCCGATGGACGGAGGTGGGAATCACCACGCGCAAGCGCGACCGCGCCCCCATGGCCGAGGTCCCCCCTCCGGTCACCATCCGGCGGCTGCGGCCCGGCGACGACGCCGTGCTGTCGTACCTGGCGACCCACAACGCCAGCTTCGGCACGGTGGACGAGCGCGAGGCACTGCACCCGCTGACCGAGGCGGAGACCATCGCCTTCCTGGCCGACGACCGCACCGCCACCTTCGTCGCCTTCGCCGCCGAGGAGCCGGTCGGCTTCGTCTACACCAACGAGCTGTTCCGCCGGCACACCGCCCTGCGCCACATGTGCATCTACGAGATCGGCGTGTCCGAGCGCTACCGCAACCAGGGCGTGGGCCAGGCCCTGCTCGAGGCGGTGGGCGACCACGCCCGGACCCAGGGGATCACCCAGGGCTTCGTGATCACCAACGCCTCCAACCCGGCGGCCGCCCACCTCTACGAGTCGGCCGGCGGCGTCCGCACCGCCGACGACGACGTCATCTTCGGCTTCTCCTGGCGCTGATCCCCCGGACCTGACGGATCGTCAGGTCCGATCCGGCCGGCGTAGGGTCGCCGGTCATGGCCGACGTCCTCGCCACCCGCGCCTGCACCCTCCTGGGCTGCCGGCACCCGATCGTGCAGACCGGCATGGGCTGGGTCTCGGGGGCCCACCTGACCGCGGCGACCAGCGCCGCCGGCGGGTTCGGCATCCTCGCCGCCGTCACCATGGACATGGCCCAGCTCGAGCGGGCCGTCGCCGCCGTGAAGGCGTCGACCGACGCCCCCTTCGGCGTCAACCTGCGGCCCGACCAGCCCGACCTCGACCAGCGGGTCGACCTCCTGGCCGCCGAGGGCGTGCGGCTGTGCTCCTTCGCCGGCGCCCCGACCAAGGCCACCATCGACCGGCTCCACGACGCCGGGATCCTCGTGATGCCCACGGTCGGCGCCCGGCGCCATGCCGAGAAGATGCTGGGCTGGGGCGTCGACCTGGTGATCGCCCAGGGCGGCGAGGGCGGCGGCCACACCGGTCCCGTGCCCACCACCTTGCTGCTGCCCGACGTGGTCGATGCGGTCGGCGCCGAGATCCCGGTGCTGGCGGCGGGCGGCTTCCACGACGGGCGGGGACTGGTGGCGGCGCTGGCCTACGGGGCCGACGGCGTGGCCATGGGCACCCGCTTCCTGCTGAGCGCCGAGAGCCGGGTGCCCGACGTGGTCAAGCAGCGCTACCTGGCCGCCAAGGTCACCGACACCGTGGTCACCGAGGCCCTCGACGGCGCCCCCCAGCGGGTGATCCGCACCGAGCTGGTCGACCGTCTCATCCGCTCCAGCGCCGTGACCCGCCTGCCCCGGGCGGTCGGCAACGCCCTGGCCTTCCGCAAGGTCACCGGCACCAGCGTCAAGGACCTGGCCACCGAGGGCCGGGCCATGCGCAAGAGCCAGGACCTCACCCTCGCCCAGCTGGCGATGGCGGCCAACGCCCCCATGCTGATCAAGGCCGCCCTCGTCGACGGCGACCCCGACGTCGGCGTGCTGCCCACCGGCCAGGTCACCGGCTTGATCGACAGCCTCCCGCCCGTCGCCGAGATCATCGACACGATGATCGCCGAGGCCCGGGCCACCCTGGCCCGCCTCGCTTACGGTATCTGACGGGTCGTCAGATACCGTCGGGCCGTGGACCTGACGTGGTCGGACGAGGAAGAGGCGTTCCGGGCCGAGGCCCGGGCCTGGCTGGAGCGGGAGCTGGCCGCGTGGCGCGACCGCCACGACCGCCGGATCCTCTCGGGTGACACCGAGGAGGGCTTCGCCCAGCACCTCGACTGGGAGCGGACCCTGTTCGAGGGGGGCTGGGCCGTGGTGTCGTGGCCCGAGGCGCACGGTGGCCGGGCCGCCAGTCGGTGGGAGTGGCTGAACTTCGAGGAGGAGTACTACCGGGCCGGAGCCCCGCCCCGGATCACCCAGAACGGCATCTTCCTCCTGGCCCCGACCGTCTTCGAGTACGGGAACGAGGCCCAGCAGGACCACGTCCTCCGCCGCATGGCCCGGGGCGACGACCTGTGGTGCCAGGGGTGGAGCGAGCCCAACGCCGGCAGCGACCTGGCCTCGCTCACCTGCCGGGCCCGGCGCGACGACGAGCGGGGCGGCTGGGTGCTCGACGGCCAGAAGACGTGGACGACCCGGGGTGCCTTCTGCACCCACCTGTTCGGCCTGTTCCGCACCGACCCCGAGAGCGAGCGCCACGCGGGCCTCACCTACCTGCTCGTCCCGCTCGACCTCGACGGCATCACCGTCCGGGGCTTCGGCCGTCTCGACGGCGACGAGGGCTTCGCCGAGGTCTTCTTCGACGGCGCCTTCCTGTCCGACGACGCCCTCCCCGGGGGACCCGTCCTGGGCGGCGTCGGCGCCGGCTGGTCGGTCGCCATGGCCACCACCTCGTCGGAGCGGGGCCTCACCCTCCGCTCACCGGGCCGCTTCACGGCCACCGCCGAGCGCCTCGTCGACCTCTACCGCGAGCGGGGCGCGGCCGACCCCGTGCTGCGCGACCGCGTCGTGCAGGCCTGGATGGAGGCCGAGGCCTACCGGCTCCAGACCCTCCAGACGGTCACCGCCGACGCCGAGGGCCGCCCGGCGGGCGCCCGGTCCAGCTTCGTGAAGCTGTGGTGGTCCGAGCTCGACGTGGCCCTGCACGAGACCGCCCTCGACGTCCTGGGTCCCGACGCCGAGCTCGACGGGCCCTGGTCGAAGGGGTGGCAGTTCGCCCTGTCGGGCCCGATCTACGCCGGGACCAACGAGATCCAGCGCAACATCGCGGCCGAGCGGGTGCTCGGCCTGCCCCGGAAGTAGGTCGCCCGATGCGCTTCGCCCCCACCGACGATCAGCTCGCCCTCCGCGACGCCGTCCGCGACCTGCTGGCCAAGGAGTGCCCGCCGGAGGTCGTGCGGGCGGCCTGGCCCGACGGCACCGACGCCCACGGCGCCCGCAAGGGCGAGGGGGCCCGGGCCGACGCCGGGAGCGTCACGCGCGTCTGGTCCGCGCTGGCGGACATGGGCGTGCTCGGCGTGGCCGTGCCCGAGGAGCACGGCGGGCTCGGGATGACCGAGCTCGACTGGGTCCTCGTCGCCGAGGAGACGGGCTACGCCGCCCTGCCCCACCCGTTCGTCGAGACGGCCGCGGTGGCCGCACCGCTCCTGGCCGCGGTGGGCGACCCCGAGGGCCTGCTCCCGTCGGTGGTCGACGGCTCCCGCCCGGCGGGCGTGATGCCGCTCGGCACCCGGCTGGTGCCGTGGGGCGACGCCATCACCCTGCTGATCAGTCTCGACGTCGACCCCGCCTCCGGGGCATGGGTCGCCCGCCGGGTGGCCGCCGGGGTGGCCCAGGGCGAGCAGCGGGCCCTGGCCGACGTGGTCGACGGTGGCCGCCGCACCGTCCTGCTCGAGGCGTGGCGGGCCGGCGCCACTATCGGCACCGAGGCCGACGCCGCCCTGGCGTTCGACCGGGGCGCCCTCGGCACCGCGGCCCAGCTCGTCGGGCTGGCCCGCCGGATGATCGACCTCACCGTCGCCTACGTCGGCGAGCGCAAGCAGTTCGGCGTCCCCATCGGGACGTTCCAGGCGGTCAAGCACCACCTGGCCGATGCCGCCCTCCGGCTCGAGTTCGCCGGCCCCGCGGTCCACCGGGCGGCGTGGTCGCTGGCGACGGTCGCCCCGACGGCGCACCGGGACGTCTCGATGGCCAAGGCCCTGGCGTCGGACGCCGCCCGTCTCGCCGGCCGCACCGCCCTCCAGTGCCACGGCGCCATCGGCTACACGACCGAGTACGACCTCCACCTCTTCCTGAAGCGGGCCGAGGTCCTCGCCCGGACCTGGGGCGATGCCGCCTGGCACCGCGCCCGCGTGGCCGACGCCCTCGCCCTCTAGTCGGGCAGGGGCGGGCCGGCGTGGGCCGCGGCGACGATGCTGTCGGGCAGCCCGCTGTTGACCACGAGCTGGGAGCGGGGGGTGGCGACCCGGGACCAGATGGAGGCCCAGCCGTCGCGGGTCCAGGCGATCTCGTCGTGGCCGTTGCCGTCGAAGTCGCCGACGACGGGGTCGTAGCTCCCGCTCACCTCCGGTGCCTCGGCCTGCTCGACCGATCCGTCGTTGCTGAACGTCCAGTAGGCCTCGGTCGCGTTCCCCGGTCGGTACCAGAAGATGGCCTCGGACTCGCCTTCGGTGAAGCGGCCGACGACGGGCTCGTAGGTGCCCTCGAGGTCGGGGACGGGGGCCGAGGTGTGGTCGGCGTCGGTGTCGAACGTCCAGATGGAGTCGGGCCCGGTGGGGCTGACGAAGAGCAGGCGCTCCTGGGGGCCGCCCTCGGGTCGGGGCCCGAAGTGGCCGACGACCGTCTGGTAGGTGCCGTCGATGGTCACGGGCACGCTGGTGTGCGCCCCGCCCTCGCCGAAGAGCCAGATGCTGTCGGCGCCGCGGCCGGGGGCGTACCAGAGGATGTCCTCGTAGCCGTCGCCGTCGGCGTCGATCACGACCGGCCGGTAGGTGCCGGTGACCGAGACCGACGTGTCGCCGATGTTCTGGTAGCTCCCGCTGGGGCCGAACCGCCAGAGCGACTCGCGGAGCGGACCGGGGGCGTACCAGAAGATGTCGTCGATCCCGGTCCCGTCGAAGTCCCCGACGACGGGGGTCAGGGGCGCGTTGGTGCCGGCGTTCCTCCAGCTGGTCGTGAGGCCGGTGCCGTCGGGGGTGACCGTGAGGATGCCGCGGTTGTGGACGAGCACCCCACTGCCCCGGGCGTCGTTGAAGTCGCCCTCGAGGACGGCGGTGCCCGCCTCGTACACGGCGTGGCTGACCACGCCGTTGCGCACGAACGCAGTGACCTGGCCGCGGAGGGGCACGAACACGAGGGTGTCGCTGTCCTCGGGCGCGGCGGCGGCCGGCACCGGGCTCACCACCAACCCCGACATCACCACCGCCAGACCGGCGGCGACGGCCGCCAGCCCTCGACCACGCCGGTTGCTCCGCATGTCTCCACCTTCCGGGCCTCCGCCGACCGGACGGCCCGAGGCCAGGGTAGGCGGGAGGCCGGGGCCTCGGCGGGGACTACAGGTCGAAGGGGTCGGTGAAGCCGGTGACCGGGACGGTGTTGGGCAGGCCGGTGCTGACCGAGGTCTGGCTGAAGCCGCCCCCGTTGAACTGCCAGATGGTGGCGTCGCCGAGGAACTCCCAGGCGATGTCCTGGTAGCCGTTCCCGTCGTAGTCGCCCACGGCGGTGTCGTAGGACCCGTTGACCGTCGGCGGCTCGAGCTGGTTGACGGCGCCGGCGTCGGTGAAGCTCCAGAACCGCTCGGAGCCCGAGCCGAACCGGTACCAGAGGATGGCGTCGGTGACGAGGTCCGTGAACCGGCCGACCAGCGGCTCGAAGACCCCCTCGACGTTGGGGACGGGGGCGGAGGTGTGGTCGGCGGCGGTGTCGAAGGTCCAGATGGAGTCGGGTCCGACGGGGGCGTAGAAGAGGAGCCGCTCCTGAGGGCTGCCCTCGGGACGGAGCCCGAAGTGACCGGGCACGAGCCGGTACTCGCCGCTGATCGAGACCGACTTGGTGGTGTGGCTCGCGCCGCTGCCGAACAGCCAGATGCTGTCGGCGGCGGCGCCAGTGCCGTACCAGAGGATGTCGTCGCGCCCGTCGCCGTTCATCTCGATCACGGTCGGGCTGTAGGAGCCGTTGATCGTCACCGGCGTGGAGGTGTGCGCCCCGCTGGCCGCGAACAACCAGAGCGAGTCGGCGGCCACGCCGGGGGCGTACCAGAGGATGTCGTCGATGGCGTTGCCGTCGAAGTCACCGATGAGCGGCGAGTACTGGCCATGGACCGACTTGGGCAGGAGCGACGTCGTCACCCCGGTGCCGCTGGGCGTGACCCGGATGATCCCGTCGGGGTCGCTGCCGGGGTTGTAGAGCAGGACGTCGGTGCCGGCTCCACCGGTGAAGTCGCCCGTGTGCGTGAACGCGGACGTCAGGTAGGCCGTGGTCGTCTGGGCCCCGTTGCGGACGAAGGCGGTGCTCTGACCCCGGAAGGGGACGAAGACCAAGGTGTCGCTGTCGGCCGGGGCGGCCCCGGCCGGGCTCGGCGTGACCACCAGCCCCCCGGTGACGAGGGCCAGCCCGGCCAGCACCACCGCAACCCGTCGCACGCTCTCCATGACGTCACCTCCACGATGACCGCCTGTCGTGGACCGAAGACTAGAGGTCGAACGGGTCGGTGTAGGCGGTGACGGCGTTGGTGTTGGGCAGGCCGGTGGTCACGGACGACTGGGTGAAGCCGCCGCTGTTGAACTGCCAGATGGTGGCGTTGCCCGAGGCCGTCCAGGCGATGTCCTCGTAGCCGTTGCCGTCGAAGTCCCCGACCGTCGGGTCGTAGCTCCCGTTGACCGGTGGTGCCTCCAGCTGGTTCAGGCTGCCCTCCTCGGTGAAGCCCCACAGGGCCTCGGACGCCGACCCCGGGCGGTACCAGAGGATGTTGTCGCCCTCGATGAAGTGGCCGACGACCGGGATGTAGGCACCGTCGATGTTGGGCAGCGCCGCCGACGTGTGGTTGGCGGCCGTGTCGAAGGTCCAGATCGAGTCGGGGCCGGACGGGTTGAAGAACAGCAGGCGCTTCTGCGGGCTGCCCTCGCCGGCCTCGCCGAAGTAGCCCTGGAGGAGCTGGTAGGACCCGCTGATGCTCAGCGCCTTGGTGGTGTGGCCGGCCCCGGGGCCGAAGAGCCAGAGGCTGTCGGCCCCGCCCCCGGGGGCGTACCAGATGATGTCGTCGTAGCCGTCGCCGTTGGCCTCGAACACCGTCGGGACGTAGCTGCCGCTGATCGCCAGCGGGACGTTGGTGTGCGTCCCGTTGCTGTTGAAGAGCCAGAGGGCATCGGGCGAGCTGCCGGGGGCGTACCAGAGGATGTCGCTGATGGCGTTGCCGTCGAAGTCGCCGACCAGCGGCCGGAAGGTCCCGTTGACGGTCTTGGAGATCAGAGAGGTCGTCACGGTCGTGCCGCTCGGGGTGATCTTGACGATGCCGTCGGGGTCCGGCCCCGGGCGGTACACGAACACGTCGGTGCCGGCGCTGCCGGTGAAGTCGCCCACGAACGGTTCGCCGCCCCGGTAGTCGCCGCCGCCGAAGTAGGCGGGGAAGGTGGTCACGCCGTTGCGGACCACACCGAAGGTCTGGCCCCGGAAGGGGACGAAGACCAGCGTGTCGCTGTCCGTCGCCGCCGCGCCGACCGGGCCGGGCGTGGCCACCAGGCCCCCGGTCGCCAGGGCCAGGCCGGTCAGCGCCACCGCCAGCCGTCGGGCCGCGCGGGGTCGCCGCGTCGTGCTCGTAGGGCGCCGGCTACCCGAGGTCGGAGGGGTCGGTGTGGCCGACGTGGGCGTCGGTGCGGGTCAGGCCGGTGTCCACGAGGCTCTGGGCGTGGCCCCCGCTGTAGAACCGCCAGATCGTGGCGGTGCCCGCGCCAGTCGCCGAGGCCCAGGCGATGTCCTGGTAGCCGTTGCCGTCGTAGTCGCCGACCACGGGGTCGTAGGTGCCGACGATCTGCGGCGCGGCGACGTCATCGACCGCCCCGTCGGCCGTGAAGGTCCAGAGCTGCTCGGCGTCGTACCCGGGCCGGTACCAGAGGATGGCGTCGCGCGACGTGCCGGTGAAGCGACCCACGATCGGCTCGTAGACGTCGTCGATCGCGGGCAGCGGCGCCGACGTGTGGTTGCCGAGGGTGTCGAAGGTCCAGATGGAGTCGTACCCGCCGTCGTCGTCGTAGAAGACCAGGCGATCCTGCGGACTGCCCTCGGGCCGGTCGCCGAAGTGCCCGGGGATGATCCGATAGTGGCCGTTGATCGTCACGTCCCTCGAGACGGGGACGCCGCCGGGACCGAAGAGCCAGAGGCGGTCGGGGGCGCGACCCCAGCCGTACCAGAGGATGTCGTCGAGGCCGTCGCCGTTGGCGTCGAGCACCGTGGGTTCGTAGGCGTTGTTGATCGTCATCGGCACGTTGACGTGGGCGCCGCTGCTGTCGAACAGCCAGAGGGAGTCGCCGGCTCCTTGGCCGACCTGGTACCAGAGGATGTCGTCGATGGCGTTGCCGTCGAAGTCGCCGACGATGGGTCCGTAGGACCCGTTGACCGTCTTGGGGATGAGCGACGTCGTCACGGTGGTGCCGCTCGGGGTGATCGACACGACGCCGTCGGGCTCGGTCTGGTAGCCGTACATGAAGATGTCGGTGCCGGGGTTGCCGGTGAAGTTGCCCTCGAAGGACCGGCCCTGGTGGTCATCGTCGAAGTGGGTGGGGTAGGTCACCACTCCGTTGCGGACCACGCCGAAGGTGTTGCCCGAGCTGGGCACGAACACCAGCGTGTCGCTGTCGGTCGGCGCCGCGCCGGCCGGTGTCCGGGCCACCAACGCCACCACGGCGGCGGCCAGGACCAGTGCGGCCAGGATCACGGTCCCCAGTCGTCGCGTCCCCATGTCAACCACCCTCCTGGCCTCCCGGCCGCTCGTCTGCCTGCTTCAACGCAGGACGGCGGTGCAGCGGGTGACACGGTCGGCGAGAAGGTCGCCTGGTTCGTTCAGAGGTCGGCGGGGTCGGTGTGGCCGAAGGCGATCGTCGTGGGGACGATCCCCGTGCTCGCCGTGGTCTGGCTGATGGCGCCATCATCGACGGCCGAGAACAGCCAGATCGATGCCTGGCCGTTCGCCTCCCAGGCGATGTCCTGGACGCCGTTCCCGTCGTAGTCGCCCACCGCCGTGTCGTAGGTGCCGGTCACCTGGGGCGGGGAGTCGTCGACGACGACGTTGCCACTGCCCGAGAAGAACCAGAGGAGGTCGGCGCCGGCTCCCGGCCGGTACCAGTACACGGAGTCGGAGTTGGAGTCCGGCTCCCGGAAGTGGCCGATCACCGGCTGGTACGGGCCGTCGACAGCAGGCAGCGGCTTGGAGTCGTGGTCGGCGGCGTCGTCGAAGCGCCATCTCGAGTCCGGCCCCGACGGGTCGAAGAACAGCAGCCCATCCCTTAGTGGGGAC
>DASVEC010000299.1:0-6949 GCA_036380755.1 Iamia sp.
CCAACGAGACCGAGATCCCGGTGTACCTGGTCGACGCCCCGCTGGAGTGCGTCGTCCTCGGTGCCGGCAAGTGCATCGAGGCCTACGACCAGCTCAAGGTGATGTTCATGGGCTCGCGGATGTGACACGGTCCGGGCGCTCATCGCCCTGACGTGGTTAGATGGCGCCGGCTCGGGGACCGGAGTGACCCGCGCCACACCGTCAGCCCGTCCGCCCGCCCCCGGAGCGATCCGCACCACATGACCGCGAGCGAAGGCACCGTCGGCCTCGACAAGGGCGCGAGAACGTCGGGGGAGCAGACGGCCAGCGGCCCGGTGCTGCTCGACGTCGACGAGGTCGGGGTCCGGTTCGGTGGCGTGGTCGCCCTCGACGGGCTCAGCTTCTCGATCCGCCCGGGCTCGATCTGCGCCCTCATCGGCCCGAACGGCGCCGGCAAGACGACGTTGTTCAACGTGATCAGCCGGCTCTACCCGGCCACGACTGGGCGGGTGACCTTCGACGGCCAGGACCTCCTGTCGGTCCCGCCCCACGGCATCGCCCGGGCCGGCATCGCCCGGACCTTCCAGAACGTGGCCCTGTTCCCCGGGCTGTCGGTGCTCGACAACGTCCGCGTCGGCGCCCACACCGAGGGCTCGGTGGGGTTCATCCGGGGCCTGCTGGGCCTGGGCCGGGCCGAGAACAAGCGCATGCAGGCCGACGCCATGGACATCCTCGACCGGCTGGGCCTGGCCCACCTGGCCGGGCGCCCGGCCGCCGGGCTCCCGTTCGGCACCCTCAAGCGCATCGAGCTGGCCCGCGCCCTCGCCGCCCGGCCCCGCCTGCTGATGCTGGACGAGCCGGCCAACGGGCTCACCCACGGCGAGGTCGACGAGCTGGCCGAGACCATCCGGGCCCTGCGCGACGAGCACGACCTCACGCTGCTGCTGGTCGAGCATCACATGTCGATGGTGATGGCCATCTCCGATCACATCGTCGTGCTCGACTTCGGGCGCCGGATCGCCGAGGGCCCGCCCGACGTCGTCCGCAACGACCCCAAGGTCATCGAGGCCTACCTCGGGACCACCGAATGACGGCCCTGCTCGAGCTCTCGGGGGTCAGCGGCGGCTACGGCCCCGTCACCGTCCTCCGCGGCATCGACCTGGTGGTCGAGGAGGGTGAGGTCGTCGTCGTCCTGGGCGCCAACGGCGCCGGCAAGACCACCACCCTGCGCGCCATCACCGGCGAGATCGCCACCTCGGGGTCGGTCACCTTCGACGGCGCCGACCTGGCCCGGTCGCCCGAGCGGGTGGCCCGGTCCGGGATCGCCCACGTCCCCCAGGGGCGGGGCACCTTCGGCGACCTCACCACCGACGAGAACATGCGTCTCGGCGCCATCCTCCGCAAGGACGGCGAGGTCCGCAAGGACATCGCCCGCTGGTACGAGGTCTTCCCCCGGCTGGGCGAGCGCCGCGACCAGGCGGCCGGCTCGATGAGCGGTGGCGAGCAGCAGATGCTGGCCATCGCCCGGGCCATGATGCTGCGCCCCAAGCTGCTGCTCCTCGACGAGCCGTCGCTGGGCCTGGCCCCGCTGATCACCCGCGACCTGTTCCAGCGGCTCGGCCAGCTCAACCAGGAGGACGGCCTGACGATCCTGGTGGTCGAGCAGAACGCCAACCTGGCCCTCGACATCGGCCACCGCGGCTACGTGCTGGAGACGGGCCAGATCGTGGCCTCGGGCCCGGCCGAGCAGCTGCGCAGCGACGATGCCATCCGCAAGGCGTACCTGGGGTTCTGATGGAGCTTTTTCTGCGGTACCTCCTCAACGGCGTCGGCAACGGTGCGGTCTACGCGTCCATCGCCTTGGCCCTCGTGCTCATCTTCCGGACCACCGGGCTGCTCAACCTGGCCCAGGGCGAGATGGCCCTCTTCTCGACCTACATGGGGTGGGCGATCACCGCCACCGGGGTCACCTTCCTCGGCGTCAAGATCCTCCCGGGCAGCCTGCCGATCGGCTTCGCCATCGCCATCAGCGTCGTCATCAGCATGGGGCTCGGTGCCCTGATCGAGCGGGTGCTCATACGCCCGGTCCACGGACCGGACAAGTCACCCCTGAACGTGCTCATCGTGATGCTGGGCCTGTTCCTCGGTCTCAACGCCCTGGCCCAGCTGGCGTTCAGCGACGACGCCGAGCCCATGCCCAAGCCGTGGCCGTCGAAGCCGTCCGCCGGGTCGCCGACCGGCTCGAACCGGTACTGGGAGGTCGGCGACCTCCGCATCCAGTCGTCGACCGTCGCCCTGGTCATCATGCTGGCCGTCGTCTGCACGCTGCTCTACGTCCTGTTCCAGCGGACGAAGGTCGGGCTGATGCTGCGGGCCGTCGCCTCCAACCCGGCGTCGTCGCGGCTGGTGGGCATCAACTCGTCCCGGATGCTGATGCTGGGCTGGGCCCTGGCCGCCGGTCTCGGCGCCCTGGCCGGGTGCTTCGTCGCCGCCGAGCGGGGCTCGGTCAACCCCGGGCTCATGGCCGTCGTGCTCGTGTACGCCTTCTCGGCCGCGGCGCTGGGCGGCTTCGACAGCCCGGTGGGCGCGGTGGTGGGCGGCATGGTCGTGGCCATCGCCGAGGCCCTGACCACCGGCTACGTGAAGTCCCTCTCGACCATCGAGCTGGTCGTGCCGTTCGGCCTCATCCTCCTCGTCCTCCTGGTCCGCCCGACCGGCCTCTTCGGGAGAAGGGTGGTCGAACGTGTCTAATCTCGGCGAAGCCGAGCCCTTCAGGGCGGGGGGTGGGGTCGGAGGACGTGTGTCTAGGCGCACCTTGCGGATCGCCGTCGGCATCGTCGTCAGCGCTGCCCTGCTCTACGCGCCGTACTACTTCGAGGCGCCGATGAACCAGACGCTGTCGCGGGCGATCTACTTCGCCGTGGCGGCCATGGGGCTCAACCTGCTGACGGGGTTCAACGGCCAGGTGTCGATCGGCCACGGCGCCTTCTTCGGCGTCGGCGCCTTCGCCACCGCCATCCTCATGAACGACCACGGGTGGACCTTCGAGGCCACCATCCCGGTCGCCGCCCTCATCGCCGCCGGCGTGGGCGTGCTGGTCGGCATCCCCGCCCTGCGGGTGAAGGGGCTCTACCTCGCTCTCGTGACCCTCGGCCTGGCCGTGCTGTTCCCGCGCGTGGGCCAGAAGTACATCACCGGCCGGGGTGGGGTCGCGATCGTCCGCCCCGATCGCGACGGGTTCAACTCGGTGATCAAGTTCCTCGACAACGACCAGTGGCAGTACGTCGAGTCGCTCCTCATCGCCGCCGTCCTCTTCCTGGCGGCCTGGAACCTGAGCCGGTCGCGCGTCGGCCGGGCCATGGTCGCCGTGCGCGACCAGGAGATCGCCGCCTCGACGGTCGGCGTGCACCTGGCCCGGATCAAGGTCGGCGCCTTCGCCCTCTCGGCCGCCTACGCCGGCATCGCCGGCTCGCTGTCGGTGATGATCGACCGGGCCGCCGACGCCACCGACCCGATCGTCACCTTCCGCAACTCGATCGAGTTCCTCGTCGCCGTCGTGATCGGCGGCACGGCAACCATCACCGGCCCGGCGGTCGGGGCCCTGATCCTCATCCTGCTGCGGCGCGAGACCGACGGGCTGATCGAGGGCAAGGAGGTGCTGTCGCCGGCGCTCTTCGGCGGTGCCCTCATCGCCATGGTCTTCGTCCTGCCCGGTGGTGTCGTGGGCGGCCTCCACAAGCTGGCCGACCGCTTCCTCCCGATCCGCGACGATGACCCGACCACACCGGTGGCGGCTGCCGCCCTCGAACCCGAGGCCGTGGCCGCGGCCGAGGTCGACGCGTCCGACCCCTCCCCCTGACACCGAAAACCAAGGAGACCCCCTGATGAAGCGAACCCGGACCCGTGGCCTGCTGGCCCTGCTGGCGGTCCTGGCCCTGCTCGCCGGCGCGTGCACCAGCCGCGACGACGACGGGGGAGAGAGCACTGATGGAGGCGGCGGTGGTGGCGGGGCCGAAGGTGAGGAGTCCGCCGACGAGATCGCCGAGGCCTACGGCGTCGAGGACTGCATCGCCGATCCCACCGCCGAGCTCGAGGGCGACACCCTCAAGCTGGTGTCGTCGTACCCGCAGTCGGGGCTGACCGGCGCCTTCGCCGAGATCGCCCGGGGCTGGGCCACCCGCTTCGACGAGGCCAACGCCGACGGCGGCGTCGACTTCGCCGGCAAGAACGTCACCATCGAGTACGAGGATCTCGACGACGAGTACAACCCGCAGCAGACGGCCTCGAACATCGAGGAGCTGGTGGGTGAGGACGGCAGCGGTGCCTTCGCCGTGTTCAGCGTCGTGGGCACGGCCAACAACATCAACATCCGTGACTTCCTCGGCGAGCTGTGCGTGCCCAACGTGTTCGCGGCGACCGGTTCGGTCGCCTGGGGCAACCCCGAGTACCCGTGGATGATCGGCTCGTCGCTGGTCCCCTACACGCTCGAGGCCCAGGCCTTCGCCGACTACCTCAAGGAGAACGACCCCGACGCCAAGGTGGGCATGCTCCGCCAGGCCGACGAGTTCGGTGCGACCTACGAGGACGGCTTCCGCCAGGCCATCGAGGGCACCGACATCGAGCTCGTCCAGGTCGAGGAGTACCCGGTCGGCTCCGACCAGGTGGCCACGCAGGTCACCTCGCTGGCCGCCAGCGGCGCCGACACCTTCTTCAACGGCGGCACGCTGCTCGCCTGCCCCAACGCCCTGACAGCCAAGGACGGCGAGGGCTGGGAGGCCACCACCTGGGTGTCCGGCACCTGCATCTCCAAGACGTTGATGGGCATCGCCGGCGCCGCCGGGGCCGACGTCCTCAGCCTCACCAACCTCAAGGATCCGCTCAACCCGGAGTACGCCGAGGACCCGGCCATGACCGACTTCTTCGCCGCCGTCGAGGAGTACCAGCCCGACTTCAAGGGCCGCGAGCTCGACCTCGAGAACGCCATCATCGCCTACGGCTACGCCCAGGCCGACCTGTTCATCCAGGCCCTGGCCGACGCCGACGCCCCGACCCGCCTGGGGTTGATGGAGGCGGTCAAGAACATGGACGGCTACGAGACCCCGCTCGCCCACGAGGGCGTCACCTTCACGACCAGCGGCGAGGAGGACTCCTACATGGGCGAGTCGTTCGTGCTGGTCCAGTACGACGCCGAGGCGGCCCACTTCAACGAGATCAGCGAGCTGACCGACTTCGAGGGCCAGACCAAGGACCTCACCCCCGAAGAGCTGATCACGGCCTGACCAGCCTCAGCCGAACCTGACTGCGAGGGCCTCGACGTCGACCACGACGTCGAGGCCCTCCCGCGTCCGGAGCCAGTCGCGGTTGGCGACGTGGAGCGGGTCGGCGTCGTCGAAGCGGTTGAGCACGACGGTGAGCGGGGTCGTGAGCCGCAGGGCCGCCACCGTGAGCCGGGTGCCGTTGATGGTGCCGAGGCCGGCGTCGGCCACGAGCACGACGTGGTCGGGGCGCAGGGCCCGGACGAGATCGAGGCTGTCGCCGTCGTCGGCGGCGGGGGAGGCTCCGCCCCCGGCCGTCTCGACCAGGCCGACGTCGACACCGGCGGGCCAGGTGACCTCGCCGACCAGGTCGGCCACGGTGAAGCCGGGGAGCCCGAGGGCGGCGGCCGCCATCGGCGGGGCCATGGCCCGGGCGTAGCGGCGATGGGCGGGGCAGACGGCCTCGGGGTCCTCGCCGGTGGCGCCGGCCAGCACGTCGGCGTCGGACGGCGCCGGATCGTCGGGCTCGGCCGACTGGGCCGGCTTGCGCGCCGCCGCCGTCAGGCCCTGCGCCCGGAGGGCGGCCAGCAGCCGGGCCGCCACCCACGTCTTGCCCACCTCGGTCCCCGTCCCCAGCACGGCCACCAGCGTCGTCGGCCGCGTCGGCACCACCCCCTCTGCGAACTCGGTGGGATAGGCGCCCGAAACAGGGCGTCCATCCCACCGAGTTCGGTCAGGGGTGAAGGGCTCGAGCGCGGCGAGGAGGCGGTCGACGTCGGCGTCGGTGTGGGCGGCCGAGAAGGTGACCCGGAGCCGGGAGGTGCCCTCGGGGACGGTGGGCGGGCGGATGGCGGGGACGAGGAGGCCCCGGGCCAGCAGGGCGTCGGCGGCGGCGACGGCGGCGTCCTCGGCGCCGAGCACCACGGGGACGATGGGCGAGGGGTGACCGGGGGCGAGCCGGTCGACGTGGGCCCGGAGCCGGGCCCGGAGGTCGTCGCCCTCGGGGCCGCGCACGATCCCCAGGGCGGCGTGGCCGGCGGCGGCGTCGGCGGGAGAGAGGGCGGTGGTGAAGATGAAGGGCCGGGCGACGTTGACGAGCAGGTCGCGCACCGAGCTCGAGCAGGCCACGAACCCACCCAACGAGCCCAGCGTCTTGGACAGGGTGCCGACCCGCACGAGCAGCAGGTCCGGGTGGTCGGCGGGATCGATGTCGGGGCCGAGGACGGCGTGGGCCTCGTCGAGCACCAGGGCGGCGCCGTGGCGGGTGCACAGGTCGGCGAGGGCGTCGAGGTCGGCGGCGTCGCCGTCCATCGAGAACACCGAGTCGGCCACCACCACCGTGGGCCGGTCGTCGGCGGCGAGGGCGGCGGCCAGGGCCTCGTGATCGGCGTGGGGGACGACGGTGAGCTCGCCCCGGGCCAGCCGGCAGCCGTCGACGATCGAGGCGTGGTTGAGGGCGTCGCTCAGGATGCGGGTGCCCGGGCCGGCCAGCGCGGTGAGGACCCCGACGTTGGCGGCGTAGCCGGTGGGGAACACCAGGGCGGCCTCGGTGCCCTTCCAGTCGGCGAGATCGGCCTCCAGGGCGTGGTGCGCGGGCCGGGAGCCGACGACGAGACGGGACGCGGTGGACCCGGCGCCCCACCGGTCGAGGGCGGCGTGGGCCGCGGCGACGACGGCCGGGTGGGCCGACAGCCCGAGGTAGTCGTTGGAGGCGA